>JANOWZ010000284.1:0-7656 GCA_031418155.1 Deinococcales bacterium | reverse complement strand
TTCGATCTCGAACAAATCCTTGAGTTACCAGCGGCTTTGGTGCGAACACGAATCGCTGCTGGTTGGACCCAAAAGGACTTGGCGGACGCGCTCGGCTTGAAAGTGCAACAGGTGCAACGCTACGAAGCCACCGAGTACGCCACCGCCAGCCTCGAGCGGGTCATGCGCGTGGCACGGGTGCTGGCAGGTGAACGGATTGAACGGGCGGTCAAGGGGCGCGGTGCGACACGGGCAGTTAAGCCGGTGAAACGGGCCTCTCGAGCCAAGGCGTAAAAACTCGAGTCATCACGAATCAACGCGGTTACGTGGACACGCCAAATGAAACGTTTGATCCAAGTTTGATGCTCGAGGTTTGAGGTTCGATAAAGGTTCTAGAAAAATCGAAAAGTGCTTTCGACGATCAAACACGTAATTATCCACAGGAGATTTCTTTTGCTGTGGATAACTACTAATTTATCCGCAAATTTGGACCTTTGTGAACATAAATATAAGAAACTTACAGCGATAAATACCAAGTTATCCACAGGTCGATCTCGAGAATCGCTACCTCAAATCGAGCACGTGTTATTCAAAAAGATTGTCTGAGACGGGTTTAAAGATATTTCTCTATCACTCGCCCACAATGACTACTACTAGTTCTTTTGTTCAAAGGGTAAAATAAAGTCATGAGCATCAAACCCGACCATTGGATTTGTGCTCATGCTTTAAAGGACATGATTGAAGTGTAGCTTTCAAGGAGGTGAATGAATTGAACTCGGTTAATTGGCAAGAGGTTTTTGTAGTAGTGACTGCCGTTGGTATAGTTGTGGCATTGCTAGCAAATACCCTGAAAATCGTCGAGTTCTTCCGTCGCCGGTCGTAACGGCTGACTAAGAAGAACCCGATGATGGTCTGGTTCCGATCTCGTGCAAGTGGTTTGAGCCCCGCGAACGCAAGAGAGGAATCAGACTCAATTTACACTCTTTTGAGGTGTTCTGCACCCATCTCTCGAGCGTTGCGTTAACGTCCGCTTTTTTTCATCACCCTTCTGTGACCACCAACGCATCCAACCTCGTGCTGTTCTCGAGTTGCGTGCTGCCACTGACCCGGATCACTTCCGCCTTCTGCCGGTACTCGAGCAAGGTAAACGCATCGACGTAACTCATGGCGCTGCGCAACGCCTGCTCGTAGGCTTTGAAGACTTCTGCAACTTTTTCCCCGGCGTAGCGGACGCGACCTTGCGTACCTTCGACGAATTCGGAATTCCCTTTGGCTTTCGCGCTCGCCATGCCGAAATAATCTTTGAATTGCTCGCCGCCGTGCGCGTAAATCGGGGAGCACGTCTCGAGCACGCCGCCGAATGGTCGGCCCATCATCACGACGTTCGCCCCAAGCGCGAGGGCTTTGCAGAAATCCGCCGTCCCTTTGATGCCCCCGTCAATGCAGAGGTGATTCCTCGAGTTGCCCGCAACCTGTTCGACCAGCCAGGCGTTCGGGCTGCCAATGCCGGTCACGCCTCGGGTGGTGCAGGCGCTGCCCGAGCCGACGCTGTACTTTTGAATCAGCCGTTGTCGCGCATCAATGAAGCGTTGCACCGCTTTGGGCGTGCCGAAATTTCCGGCCATCAGAATGTTCTCGTGGTTTTCCCAGTCGGTCACGTCCTCATCCTCGAGAATCGCGCCGTTGGCGATGTCGATGCTGACGATCAGGCCGTTGGTGCGCATCAGGCGTGGTTTGTGCGTGCGGTATTCGGTCAAACTGACCGCCATGCCGATGTGAACGCCTTCGGCGGCGAGTTTTGCGCACAGGTCGTAGCGGTGATCAAATGGCGTGTTGATGCCCCTGGACTGAATGTGCACCCCGCCCGCTTCGGCCACAGCCCGAGCAAATTTCGGGTTCGGTTCGTGATTTCCGGCGTAATTCGTGTCAAACACCGCCATGCTCGCCGTGAAAATTGGCAATCCAAGCTTGAAAGGCCCGAGTTTCGCGCTTGTGTCCACGTCTTTGCGAGATTTGACGCGGCTCGAGGCGGCAGGCAGGATCAGGACGTCATCGAATGTGAAGGCTTCGCTGCTCGAGGTTTTCATGTGTGCCTCCCAGGGCAATACAAGTTGAGGAATGGCTCGAGAATCGGGCTTGAACCCGGGGATTCTAAACCGTTATTGGCGTTCACCTGGCATCCACGGTTTCCGGGTTTTCGCTTCACCTTTTGCGTGCTAGAATCTCGCCCGGTACGATCCCGGACGGTTCTGGGCTCGTGAAGGCACAAAAAAACCTCGCTGAACGAGGTGGTGGTGCGCCCGACAGGAGTCGAACCTGTGACCTTTGCCTCCGGAGGGCAACGCTCTATCCGGCTGAGCTACGGGCGCATGAACAAAAAAAGTAGCACGACCCGCAAGGGATTTCAAGTGAAGTATCTGGAGGAAGTACCCGTGAACGACCTGCCAAAACGCACCCGCATTGTTGAAAATTCCGAACCCGTCACCACGCGCACGATTGTCTCGAGGGTGGTGCTCGGCATTGTTGCCGTGGCGTTGCTGGCGGGCATGGTTGTGCAGTTCACACCGCAGCTCGGTGGTAACAGTGCCCCTGGTCAGAGCGAGGGGCCAACCGCCTTCACCGTCAATGGCGAGGCGATCAGTGAACGCGCTTTTGAAATCAGGAAGCGCAGCGATCAACTCTCGAGCTTGAACTTGGGTGGTGCGATTGGTCAGGACGTTCAAACCTTGCTGGTCAACCAGACGGTGTTGTTCACGGCAGCCGAGCAGGATTCGGCACGTGTGAACGTCACGCAGGCAGAGGTCAAAGCTTCGATTGATCAGCTTCGTCAGCAGAACAACTTGGCCGATGATGCCGCGTACTTGCAGGCGATTCAGGGTCAAGGGTTCACCGATGCGAGCTTCCGTCAACGCCAGCGCAAGCAGTTGCAAATCCAGAAGCGCGTTGAAGAACTCTCCAAGGGTGCGGTTGCAACCGATGAGGAACTCAAATTCTACTTCGAGCAAAACAAGCAAAATTACAAGAACGAGGAACGCATCGAGGCTCGCCAGATCGTGACCGCAGACCGCAAGGCCGCCGATGATGCGCTGGCTCGGGTCAAGGGTGGCGAGGATTTTGCAGCGGTCGCCAAAGCGGTCTCCAAAGAGGGCGCGGATGCGGATGGCGCTTTGAACGCCAAGAAGGGCGAGAAAGTTCCGCAACCAATCACCAAATTGACGCTCTCGAGCAAGGTTGCGGATGCCGCGTTCAAACTCACCAGCGGCGGCACGACCGACGTGATCGAGGACAACGGCAAGTTCTACATTCTCAAAGTTGAGAAGTTCCTGGTGGCGGGAACGCAAAGCTTCGAGGAGGCCAAAGCGAAACTCGAGATGGACACCAAGACCAGCAAGCAGAATCAGGTGATCGAGGCGTGGGTCAAGGACCTGACCGCCAAAGCGAAGGTTGTTTTCCCGGAAGGCTCCAAGCTGTCACTGTTCGATCCGGTTGTGGCGAAAGTCGGCACGACCGAAATCAGGCTGGCCGAGTTGAACCGCGAGGTCTACAGCAACCCGCAAATCGGGCAGTTCTTGCAGCAGGGTGGCGCTCAGAACGGCGCACTGATCACGCAGTTCTTCAAACCGCAGGCGCTCGAGAACCTCTTGAACCGTGTGGTCGCAACCGAAGCCGCGAAGAAGCTCGGCAAGCCGTTCATCGGGACGGGTGCGGAAGTTCTGGCCGCCGTGCAGCAGTACCAGGCGCGTGACGTGACCGTGACGGACACCGAGGTTCGCAAGTATTACGACGACAACAAGGCCACGTATGGCGCTCCAGCCAGCGCAAACGCAAGCGAGGCGACCTTCAACACCTTGGTCGATGCCAAGAGCTTCCGCTCGGGCTTCATTGCCGGTGGCAAGGATTTCACCAAGGATGCCGCGAAGCTAAAGGGCACGGTGAATGAACTCGGCAGCATTGGTGGCGAAACGACCGATGCTGCGTACAAGAAGGCCGTCTTTGAGACCAAAGCCTTGACCAAAGTGGCGGGCGGACAAGTCACCGATGTGATCGAAAAGGACGGTAAGTTCAAAGTCCTCTACGTCACCGACCTGAAAGAGGCACAAACCAAACCCTTCGAGGAGGCCAAAGCGGACGCCACCGACAAGGCGCTAGCCGCCAAAAAAGCCAAGGCCGGTCAGGATTGGATCGCCAAGGAACGCAAGAACATCACAATTGTCAATAACCTCGAGAAGGTCAATAAGGAACTCGAGGCGCGGGCCAAGAAAGCCGATGAGGACAAGGCGCTCGAGGAGAAACGCCGCAAGGCGAACGAGACCACCAGCCCATCTGGCACGACAACACCGAGCACAACGCCAGCCGATCCAAACGCGCCAAAAAAGTAAGCGAAACTCGAGCGATCAGAAGCGGAAGGCCAGATGGCTTTCCGCTTCTTTGTTTACAACTTCAGGCCCATCACCAGGACGTATTCTTCCTCCTCGAGCCGGGCAAATCCGAGGCGTTCGTAAAATTGGATCGCGCCGGGATTTGATTTGCCGACACCCAAATGCACGCCGGGAACCTCGAGTTCGCGCAGGCGGTCAAGAAACGTGTTCATCAGGGCTCGGCCCCAACCTTGGCCTTGGGCTCGAGGCAGCAAATCGATGTGCAAATGTGCTGGATACTCGAGCACGCAATCGTATGGAACGTAACCACGGTGCATCAGGCCAATGATTCGTTCCTGGTAACGGAGTGTTTCCGGGCTCGAATGGGCCTGAACGGTCAGTGGGTGCTTGGCCCGCCATCTTGGAAGCCATTCGTGTTTCATCCAGTCGGCGAACCGGTTTGAATCTCGAGTGCCGAGAATGTACCCGCAAACGCCAGCTTCGTCCTGCAAAACCAAGGTTAAATCCGGCTCGAGAATCGCGTATGGTGCGGCAAAGAACGCGCCGAGCAATTCTGGGTCGGTAAATTGCGGGCTCGCGTCACGGCCAGAATCGCCGGTCTCGAGGCAGATGCGGTACAGGTCCGGCAGGAATTCGGGCTGGTACGGGCGAATTTGGATCGGCATGGCAGAACTCTAATCCCGGTTCGGGCTTTGCGTGAATTGGCCTGCGCTTTCCGAGGTGGCCTCCAGCCGCTGCTGAACGGGCCCGAGGTCGTCTTCTCATGATTTACAGAATTTTCACGGCAAACTCGGGTCATCGCTGGGTGAAGGCAAGGCTCGAGGATTCACTTTCACCTTTTCTCGTCATTGGGGGATGACGTGATCGAACTTCAACTGCTCGGACGGGCGAGCGCTCGGGTTGATGGCGTGGAATTTCCGCTCGCCACGCGCAAAGCACTTGGGTTGTTGACGCACCTGACGCTCGAGGGTGCAAGTTCACGCGGTTTGCTGGCGACACTGCTATGGCCGGATCAACCCGACGATGCGGCCCGCACGAATTTGCGTCAGGAGTTGCGGCGTTTGCGCGGCACGCCGTTCGGGGCCAGCCTGAAAACCGTGGTCGACACGCTCAGCCTCGAACCGAAACCTCAGACGGATGTGGACCACTTCCGGGCGGCGTTGCGGGCCGGGGAACCCGAGCGGGCAGTCGCCTGTTACGGCGGGCCATTGTTGGCGAACACCGATTTTTCTGGCGTGCCAGATTTCGAGGATTGGTTGCGGATGCAACGTGAACGCTTGGCGCTCGAGCATCGGCAGGCACTCTGTACACTGGCGCTCAGCCGTGAACAAGACGGTGATTTGCGCGGCGCTCTGGCCGCAATGTTGCAATTGCTCGAGGTGGATGTTTTGCAGGAATCGGCACACCGTCAGGCGATGCGTTTGCACGCGCTTTTGGGTGAACGCGAGGCGGCCCTGGAGCGTTTTGAGCGTTGCTGTGAAGTTTTGCGCCGGGAGTTGGCGCTCGAGCCGTTGGTTGAAACCGTGCGTTTGGCGGAACAGATTCGGGCCGGTTTGTTTGTGCTTCAGGTCGGGTCGATTCAGGTCGGGTCGATGCTCGAGCCGGAACGCATCGCGCAACCCGTCGAGCACGATCCGTTGCAAGAACCGCCATTGATTGGCCGTGACCTTGCCTGGAACAACCTCGAGCGTGCGTACGGCCTGAGTGTAATCATCGGTGAGTCCGGTGTTGGTAAGTCACGCTTGGCGCTCGAGTTCGCCCGTTCTCGCGGGCGGGTGCTGGTTTTGGGCGCACAGGAACTCGCCCAGGGCACACCACTCGCACCGCTGAGTGAGGGTTTGCGCGAGGCGAATGGCAATGGCTGGCTCGAGGGCTTGGCTGCCGTTTGGCGGCGTGAACTTGCTCGCCTGCTGCCCGAGCTTGGGTCTGGTGTGGCGACAGAGTTGAACGCCACGCCCGAGGCCCGCGCCCGCTTTCTCGAGGGCTTGTTGCGGGCGCTCAAGGCTTGCGATGCCATGACGGTTGTGCTTGACGATTTGCATTGGTTCGATGCGACCAGCCTTGAGGTTGTGACACGGTTGGCACTCGAGTCAGACAGTCCGCAACTGATCGCCACGGCCCGACCGCACGAACTGCTCGAAAACAACGCCGCCCGTAAGCTCCTCGAGACGCTTGAGCGGCGTTCAAGCGTCACCCGGCTCGAGCTTGCACCGCTTTCAGAATCCGAATTGCTGGGCTTGGTGCGTGCCCTGTCCGGTTCGGACGCGGGCGAACGCTTCGCCAACCGCTTGCACGCCGTGACCGCCGGGAACCCGTTGTTTGTGCTCGAGACGTTGCGCAGCTTGCGCGAATCGGGCGAGTTGGATGTGCGTCAACCCTGGCAAACCCGCTATGACGAAACCACCGAGGATTACGCCGAATTGCCCCTGACCGGCAGCGTCCGCGAGGCCGTGCTGCGGCGCGTCGATCACCTTGGGGCACAGGCCAGGCGGATGCTCGAGGCGGCCTGTTTGTGCGGTGATCGCTTCACGCTCGAGGAATTAAGCGGCGCGACAGCCCTGAGTGAATTTGCCAGCCTGGAGGCGCTAGAACGCTCGACCGGCGCGGGCCTGATCCGTTGTGAGGCGCGAGGCCATCGCTTCAGTCACGACCTGATTCGCCGTGCGCTCTCCGATTCCTTAAATCCGGAACGCGCCCGGTTGTTGCATCGGCGCATCGCGGGCAGCCTCGAGCAATTGCGGGCCGCACCGGAACGCATCGCCGATCATTGGCAACACGCCCTCGAACCGCATCTGGCGACGCGATGGTGGCTCGAGGCTGCACGGGCCGCCGAAACGGTTTTCGCGCACGAAGATGCCCTGGGTTGTTACGCCCGCGCCCTCGAGCACCTGCACGGACCCGAGGCGTTTGAAGTGCATTGGAGCCGCGCGAAACTCTGTCGGGCCGTCTATGACCGGCCCGAATGGGCGCGGTGCGTGGGCCAAATGCTCGAGTTGGCCCGGACATCGCCCGATCCCAACGTGCCCGATCCGAACCTAATGGTGCGGGCGCAACTCGCGCAATCCGAACTCGAGTTTGAGCGGGGCGAGTTTGCCGTCGTCCTCGAGCGGGTCAGGCCATTGCTGGATTGGGATTTGGACGCGCAGACCGCCGCGCAGGTACGGCTTCAGGCGGGAAATGCCCTGTTGCGGCTCGGACGGCCCGACGAGGCGGTCACGGTCTTGAACGCTGGCCTCGAGCACGCGATACAAGAAGGGTTGCGCGGCAACCTGCACACGTCGCTGGCCGCCTGCGCCTT
>JANOWZ010000283.1:0-13446 GCA_031418155.1 Deinococcales bacterium | reverse complement strand
CGGTATCCCCCTATCATTGGATCGGGCAACGGACGTGAATTTTCGCATCCTCGACGCGCTTGACATTCTTCTGGTGGCCCTGCTGTTATATCAGGGGTACAAGCTTGTCGCCAACACCCGTGCCCTGAACCTCGTGCGTGGCCTGCTGGTCTTCGCGGCCATGTGGGGCCTTGCGAATTGGCTCGAGCTTCGTGCCGTCGGATTTATTTTGTCTCAACTGGCGACGGTTGGGTTGTTCACGATTGTTGTGGTCTTTCAACCAGAATTACGCGCCGTGCTCGAGCGATTGGGCCGTCCGCGTGTGCGCGAACCGGAACCCGCCGCGTTGGTGCTGGGCGAGATTTCCCGTGCGGTTGAACGTCTTGCCGCCACCAAAACCGGTGCGTTGATCGCGCTCGAGCGCAACACGCCGTTGGGTGAGCACGCCGGAACCGGAGTCAAACTTGATTCGGAAGTCACCGCCTCCATGCTCGAGACCATCTTTGCCCGCAACACGCCCTTGCATGACGGTGGCGTGATCGTGCATCACGGACGGTTGGTGGCGGCGGGTTGTGTCTTTCCGCTGCACACGCCCGCCGATGCCGTCTATCGCTACGGCACGCGCCATCGCGCCGCCCTCGGGCTTTCCGAAGTCTCAGATGCCCTGATCGTGGTCGTCTCCGAGGAACGCGGCACGATCCGTGTGGCCGAAAATGGACGGCTTTCGAATGACCTGACCGTGCTTGAGTTGCGCGACCGCCTGCGGGCGATCTTAGATGATCACAGCGGCCTGCGCAGCATCGACTGGAGCGTGTTGCTCGCCCGTCCGAGCAAGCAAGCTGGTAAAGAAACCGCGCCCAAAGCCTCGAGCAAAGAACCTCACGAAAACGAGGTGAGGATCGGTGCGGACTGACAATGGTGTGCGATCCAGCAAAACCAAACCCAACGAGTTCGCCGATGATGTCCTCGAGAACCTGCGCACGACCTTGTTTACCCCCAAACGCTGGCGCTTGTGGCACAATTTCCCGCAAAAACTTGGCGCGTTGATCGCCGCAATCATCTTGTGGTTCGCCGCAACCGCCGACCGTCGCGCCACGATCACCCGCACCTACGATGTGCCGCTGGTCCTGAACGGAATCGACAAAAGCCACGTCGTCACCGGGCAACCCAAAACCGTGCGCGTCACGCTCGAGGCGGACCGCACGCGCCTCGAGACACTTTCGGTCAATTTGATCGAGGCGACCGCCGATGTCAGTGAACTCGACGATGGGTTCTTTACCAAACCCGTGACCGTCAATGAACCCGAAGGCACACGCCTGATTCGCACCGAACCCAAACAGATCACCGGCACGCTCGACGCGGTGGTGCGAGAACAAATCGAGGTGCGGGTCGCACTGCTCGAATCGAGCGCCGCACCCCCATTGAAAATCAATGTCAAACCCAATGAAGTGACCATGATCGGGCCACGCCCGAAAATTGCACAGGTTGCGTATGCGCTGGCGCTCGCCACGCGACAAGTCGCGCCAAACAAATCGCTCGAGGTTCGTTTGACCGCCGTGGACAGCGCCGGGAAACCGGTGGAAGGCGTGCAATTGGTTCCGGCTCGGGCCAGGATCAGCCAATGATGTAACAACCACCCGAGCCGATCAAGACTCGGGTGGCCGAAATTTCAGTCGTGGGAATTCGTGCGCAGTGAACGTGCATACAAGCCGAGCGCCGGACTCAGTAACCCCGCCCCGACCGCCAAAGCCAAACGCAAACTCGAGTTGCCGAGCCAACCGACAATTGGGCCGCCCGCGATTTGACCGATTGCATCGGCCTGACCGTTCATTGACAGGACGGTTGCGCGGGTGCTCGACTCGAGTTGCGTGTTCAACCAGATGTTCGAGAGTGGCCCGATCACGGTCCGTGCCGCCCGAGCACCCAAGTACCCGAGCAGTGCCAAAGCGAAGCCGGGGGCGAGTGCGAAGACGAGCACGCAGCCGATCAGGATCGCGTTTGCCCAGAACAGGATTCTGACGGTTTGCGCAAAACCGGAATGCTCGAGGCGTTTGTGCGTGAATGCCAGCAACGGCAAGGCGATCAGGCTGCCGATCAACTCGAGCAGGCCAACCCAAACGAGTTGCAATTTGTTCGGCTCGAGACTGGCGAGCAGGTTCGGTTTGGGCAACTCGAAACTGAGCAAATGTGCCAGCCAGAGGCGATCAAACGATTCGCTGGCCGCACCAAAAATCATGCTGATCGCCAAGATGATGACCAGCGACCGACTGGCCCGCACGACACGCCAACCCTCGAGCAGCGTGTGCCGCATTTGCGCCCAGGAATTGCGATCCTCTCGAGGTGCGGGTTTGAAGCCGTGTTCCGGCATGAACGCGATCAGGAACACGGCAAGCAGCACAAAACCGATCCCGCCGAGTGTCAACGGAATTTGTAACGCCCCGAACGCCAAGGCAATCGAGACGGGCACGACCACGAAGCCAGCCCATTGCTCGAGCCGAGCGCCGCGCAGCAAGATTTGCGAACTGCCCTCGCCGATCTCGTCCACCAACCAGGCGGTCAGTGCGCCGCTGGTGAAGGTGTAGCCGAAACCCCATAGCGCATTGGCGAACAGGATTGCGGCAAAGCTGGGGATCAGTGCTTGCAGCACGAACGCGAGCCCGATCAGCGCGTGCCCGATAATCACGGACAGGCGGCGGCTGAACACATCGGCGACCACACCGGTCGGAACCTCGAACAAGAAAATCGAAAGCTCGAGCGCCGTGCCAATCAAGACCAACTCAAGCGGCGAGAGTTTGACGGTGGCGACAAAGTACAAAGTATTGACCGTGAACACCAGTCCGTAACAGAAGGTGCTGACGATCAAAATGATGAAATACAAGGTTTCGGGGCGAAATTTCTGGCGATCAAACATAAGGCTCCTGTGAAATTTAAGCGTGCATGAACGATGGCCTCCCGAACGGGAAGGTCATCAATGATTGCGGGCAAACCATCCCAACATCTTCAACGTTGTGATTCGAGAAAAACGCTCGAGCACAGAACGTCCCTCAGCCCAGAGGACGGCTGCATGAGGCGTGAAGATCAGGATTTAAAGGCAAACAATTGGCATCGGAATCACCCTTTGGTGTCTCGAGTGTACCTATTTGCATTCAAAGGTTTATACGTGTTCTGGCGTAGCCTCCACCAGCGTGCGCATCCACGCCTCGAGTATTTCCGGGCTGCAAGGTTTGCAGAAGTAAAAGCCCTGCAAACGGTCGCAACCCAAGGCCCGCAGCGTCTCGAGTTGCTCGGGCGTTTCGATGCCCTCGATCACGACGGTCATCTGAAATTGCTGCCCGAGCAAGACAATCGCCTGCACCAACGAGTGGTTCGCGTTGCCTGGTGAAATCTCGTGCACGAATGACCGGTCCACCTTGATCGCATTGACCGGCAGGCGTTGCAGGTAAGACAAGCTCGAGTAACCTGTGCCGAAATCATCAATCGAAAGGCCCACGCCGAGTTCACGAATCTGATGCATCCGGGTGATCGCGACCTCGATGTCGTGCATGAACACACTTTCGGTCAACTCGAGTTCCAGCCATTGCGCCTCGAGCCCAGAATTTTGCAGCGCGTCTTTAATGCTTTGCACGAAGTCGGGGCGTGTGAATTGCAGGGCGCTGACGTTCACGGCCATGCGCACGGATGACAGACCCGCCGCCCGCCAACGTATTGCCTGTGAGCAGGCTTCGCGCATCACCCAGGCATCCATCGCAATGATCAGGCCAGTGCTTTCGGCAATCGGAATGAATTCGTTGGGCGAAACCCAACCGAGGCTCGGGCTGTGCCAACGCAGCAAGGCTTCGACACCGCAGGTTTGGCCCTGCAAATCAAGTTGAGCCTGGTAATGCAACTCGAACTCCTGGCGCGGCAAGGCTTGGCGCAGCGCGTGTTCGATCTCGCGCCTGCGCAGGGCGCTGGTGGTCATGACCGGATCGAAACTCGAGAAGGTGTTCTTGCCCGCACGTTTTGCCCGGTACATTGCGGTATCCGAATGCTGCAAGAGTGTCGCGGCGTCCATGCCATCGTCCGGGTAACTCGCAATGCCGATGCTGGCGGTGACATAAACCTCGTGGTTCTCGAGCTTGAATGGGGTTTGAAACAAGTTCAGCATTCCCTCGGCAATTTTGGCGGCATCGCTGGTGGTTTTCAGGTCCGGCAGCAGCAGCGCGAACTCATCACCACCGATTCGGGCGAGCGTGTCACCGCTGCGAATGCCACGGCCCAACCGGTCCGTGATGCTGCGCAGGAGTTCGTCGCCAATCGCATGTCCGAGCGTGTCATTCACCTGCTTGAACCCGTCCAAGTCAATGAACAGGAGCGCAATGCATTCCTCGCGCCGCGCTGCTCGGGCAATGGCAAGCCCGAGCCTTTCGTTCAGCAAAGCCCGGTTTGGCAATTGGGTCAGGGTGTCATGTTGCGCCTGAAACGCGATCTGTGCCGCCATCTGCCGGTGCTCCATGCAGACCGCGCCGAGGCGTTGCGCCATCTCGAGCAATTCGTGATCGTCTTTTTCGGGTTGTTTGATCTCGCGGAAGGCCCAGCCGACCATGCCTAAAAGAGCGCCCTCACCGGATCGGATCGGGGCGCACCAGATGCTTTGCACGCCAAGCCGTGTCGCCAGTTCGCGCACCGAAACCCAGTTTTGATCGTGTTGTAAATCGTCTGCGACAATCAAACCTTGTTCGAGCGCCGGGATCAACCAATCGCCGTAGTAGCGGCCCAACTCGAGCGAGTTGAGCATGTCACGGATTTCACTGGGCAGGCTCGGCGTGCCCAGGAAACGGAACATGCCGTCCTCGAAGACGGAGACGGTACAGAAACCCCCGGCCTGACCCTCAAGCAGGTGTGCCAGGTGTGCGAAGACACCCTCGAGCGTTGCGCCCCGCAAGAGCATCTCGAGCAGTCGGTTGCGGGCATCGTTGAGGTTTTCGGCGCGTTTGCGGGCACGAATGTCGCGCCGCCATGAGACGCGGTGCGACCAGCGGTCCGCCGCGTCGGTGATCGACAGCGCCGAGAATTCAATCCAGACCGGTGTGCCGTCACTGGCGTACTCGAGCAGTTCGGTACGAATCGGGGTGTTGTCATGAAATGCTTGCACGATCTGCTTTGCGATGACCGGATCGGTCAATGGCCCGCTGCGAATCCGAGGCGGGGTGTGCAGCAATTGATCCGACGTGAATCCCATCAATTTTTGGTACGCATCGTTGATGTAAATCACCTCTGAACCTTTTCCCGGATCATCAGGTTTGAGTTCGGTGATCGTGACCGCATCGCTGGCGCTGTCGGTCGCCATCTCGAGCGCCCGCACCCGGTCCTCGCTGCGCCGTGAACTGCTGATGTCCCGCGCCAGACAGGACGTGCCGATCACGTTGCCGTTCAGGTCAAAGATCGGGCTGTCGATCCATTCGCACTGGATCATGCGTCCAGATTTGGTGCGGTTCAGGTTGATGTTTTCGACCGTGCGCCGTTCACGCACGATCAATTCGAGGATCGCGCTCACCTGTCCTTGCGCCTCCTCGCTGGTCACCAGGTCGGCCACGCCGCAACCGAGCGCCTCCTCGCTCGAGTAACCAAAGATGGCCTCGGCGCTGGTGTTCCAACGGGTGATTTTGCCCTCCAGGTTCAGTTCGATCACCGCCAGCGGGGTGGTCTCGAGGTGCTGGGCGAATTTGAACTCGCTCGATTGGCTGGATTCAAGTGCGAGCGAGGCGATCTCGGCGAAATCGGTCAGCAATGCCACGGTCGTTTGGTCGAAAGCGTTCGCTTCCGTGTGTGCCAAGCCGAGCACGCCGACCACCTGACCGCGCATCTTGAGTGGCACACCGACCGCAGAACGCAGACTTGCCCGTGTGCCCGAGCGAGTGTAATGCGTGGCCTTGCCCGCCCAGGCGTGATAATCCGCAACCAGCATCGCCTCGCCGGACTCCCAGACTTTTCCGCCCAACCCCTGCCCGAACGCCATGCGAAAGCCCACGTCCGGCTCGAACATCCCGGTCACAAGTGTTGCCACCAAGCAGTTCGCCTCGCGGTCCAGGCTGTACAGGTACGAGTGCTCGGTGTTCACCAAACGTGCCGCCTGCTTCAAGATTTTCTCGAGGAAGGCCGGGTTGGATTGGGCATTGGATTGTGAAACTGAATGCTGCATGGTTGCGTCACCGTCACTGTCACCATCACTGGGGCTTGATGTGGTCTCTATTTCAACACGGTTGCGGCAGACAACGCGGTCAGATGAAGCTTATGCCCAATCCTCATGAAAAACCTTTTGCGTGGCTCGTTCGCGTGGGTGCAGCCTCAGATTGGGACAAGGCCAAGAGTTGAAAGTGAAAAGTTCAAAGTGAAAAGAAAAACTCGAGCCTCACACGCTTTACACCTTCCACTTTTCACTGATTTTTCTTAAAAACCGGCTAGGCCCATTTCATGGCCGCACCCCGTTCGCATGGCCCATTCGACGCAAGCCTTTCGTTCAGCCTAAAATCTATTCATGCCCCCACCGATCACACCATTCACACTCGAGGGTCGCCTCGTTCGCCTCGAACCATTGCGCCCAGAACTCGCCCCGGCGCTGCTCGAGGCGGGCATGGTTGGCCGCGAGACCTTCGTCTTAACTGGCGTGCCAGATTCACTCGAGGCCGCCCATGCGTACATTCAGACCGCCGTGCAAGCTCGAGAGGCTGGTTTGGCGATGCCATTCGCCACGGTGCGCGTCTCAGACGGGCGACTGATTGGCAGCACCCGTTTCGGCAACCTCGAGTACTGGCCTTGGACGGCAGGCAACCCGCACGCCAAACAGGACGGCACGCCGGATGCCGCTGAAATCGGTTGGACTTGGCTCGAGCCGGGCTCTCAACGCAGCGGCATCAACACCGAAGCCAAACGCCTGATGCTCGGGCACGCCTTTGAAACCTGGCGCGTGTTGCGTGTGACCCTGAAAACCGATGCGCGAAATGTCCGCTCGAGAAACGCGATAGAACGCCTCGGCGCGAAGTTTGATGGCGTTTTGCGGGCGCACGTGCTCGCCAGCGACGGCGGCATTCGAGATTCGGCCTGGTACAGCATCCTGGCCTCGGAATGGCCGGAGGTCCGGGCCAGACTGGATGGAATGCTCGAGGCGCAGGGGTCACTGAACGCACCTGTGAAATGATCTGGAAATGCGAATCGTTGACATCCGCGAACGCACCGTGCCCATTTCCCGGTACGCCGATCCCAGCATTCCCTCTGAGGGTTTGGACACGACGGTGGTTGCCCTCATCACAGACGTGGTGCGAAATGACCAACCGATTGTCGGCTTTGGTTTTTCGTCGATTGGTCGATTTGGTCAAAGCGGACTGATCCGCGAACGTTTTGCGCCGCGCCTCTTGGCCGCAACCGATGCCGACCTCGAGACGGCATTGGGCGAGAACATCGATCCGTTTCGCGCCTGGGAGTGCATGATGAAGGGCGAAAAACCGGGCGGTCACGGCGAGCGTTGTGTT
This sequence comes from Deinococcales bacterium, assembly GCA_031418155.1. Lineage (GTDB taxonomy): Bacteria > Deinococcota > Deinococci > Deinococcales > JAAFIG01 > JANOWZ01. The sequence continues at coordinate 5,959 of JANOWZ010000283.1, read as the reverse complement.
GCCGTCGGAGCCCTGGACATGGCCGTCTGGGATGCCGCCTCGAAAATTGCGGACGCACCGTTGTATCGGTTTCTCGCCGAGCGTGTCGGCGCTGCTTACGAGGCTCGAGTCCCGGCATACGCGGGTGGCGGCTATTCCTTCCCGTCTCAGGAGATCAAGCAATTGACCGCTGAGGTCCGAGGCTTTCTCGAGCAGGGGTACACGCACGTCAAAATCAAGATTGGTGGCCGACCGCTCGCGGATGACCTCGAGCGGATCCAGGCGGTGCTTGCGTTGCTGCCCGCTGGCGATCACCTCGCGGTGGACGCGATGAACCGGTATTCGCCAGAGGCGGCATTGCAGACCGCGACGGCGATGGCCCCGTACAAACTGCGCTGGTTCGAGGATGTTTGCGATCCGCTCGATTTTGAAACACACGCCCGACTCGCTCGAGCCTACAGTTCACCGATTGCGGCGGGCGAAGCCCTTTTTTCGGCATCTGAGGCACGCAACCTGATCCGTTACGGCGGCCTTCGTCCCGCATCTGATCTGCTCTTGTTCGATCCCGCGCATTGTTACGGCATCCCCGAGTACCTGCGAATCATCAAGCTGTTCGAGGACGCTGGTTGGTCACGTCGGGCGTTTCAACCGCATGGCGGGCACTTGTTCACGCTGCATGTCGCGGCGGCGCTCGGTTTGGGTGGCACGGAATCCAACCCGCACAACTTTCAACCTTTTGGCGGTTTTGCCGATACCAGCACGGTTGAGGATGGTTTCGTGCGTCCACCGGACGCGCCCGGAATCGGGTTTGAATCGAGGTCAACACTGGGTGAACTCTTTGGCTCATTGCTCGACCGAGCGTAAAGCGCACCTGTGACTCGGGCTTCAGCTTTGATCGCGCTTGCGCCATTCGGGTTCGAGGATGCTCATCATGTTCAGGCTCCAGAAGCGCCCGCCGACCACGTAAGCGTCGCGCAGCGTGCCCTCTTGTCGGAAGCCGCTGCGTTCGTAGGCCCGGATTGCCGCCGTGTTGAAGCTGAAGACGTTCAAGGCCACCCGGTGTAAGTACAACTGCTCGAACGTGATCCAGAGCAATTCGGCAACCACCCAAGATCCAATCCCGAGCGCTCGAGATTCCGGGGCAACAAGCAGTCGGGCCAAATTCGCCGAACGGTTGGCGCGGTCGATGCGGGTGATCTCGCCGTAAGCGGTCATCACGCCATCGTCACTGACGGCTTTGAAGGCCAGTACGATTGGTGTGGGACCTTCGCTTTCGAGCAGGTTGGTTTGAAGTTGCTCTTTGCTCAGCGGCCAAGAGAAGCGTGGTCCGGCCCATTGCAGCATGAGTTCAGGGGAATCCACCCAAGAGAGCAACCGGTCAAGATCGGAGGGTTGTACCGGCTCGAGCTTCATCCCTGGAGTCTACAGGGCGTGTGTGAAATTTCAGAAGTTTAAGGGGTTGGATTGGTCCCAGAAAAAGGCATGGGCCGCCCGGAATGGACGGCCCTGCACAGTGCTCAATATTTTGGCTTTCGGTTGTCTGGCTGAATAAGGTCTTGCTGGCTCCGGGGGATTTTTGGTGCTTTACAACTCGAGTCTTAGATCATGCGCCAACGAGTTCGCGTGCCGCTTCGACGGCCTCTTCCACGCCCCAGGCGCGTTCCCATTCACGGACGGCCTCGATCAATGGCGAGAGGGTGTGGCCCTTCTCGGTCAAGATGTATTCGACCCGTGGTGGGACTTCGGCGTAGGCCCGACGTTCGACGATGGCTTGCTCCTCGAGTTCTTTGAGTCGCTCTGAGAGGGTGCGTGGGCTGACGCCGAGCGCCTTCTCGAGCGCGGTGAAGCGCTTGGCCCCAAAGCGAAGTTCTTGGAAGATCTGCAACGTTCCTTTACGTCCGATAACGCGCAGGGTGGCCTCAACGTGGTTTTCGTCTCGTTTCATCACCCGCAGAGTGTAGCTGGCCTTCTCTGACAGATTTCTTGACGGCTTTTTACTTTTGCGTTTCATGGTTGCTTTATCCTGTTCAAGGAATGCGAGTGGCGTGGTTGATGCTTGATGGAGTTGGCGTAGGGGCGGCTCATGGAATGAACCCATTTTCCATGCCGCAGGCCCCTATCCTGGGTCATTTTGGCGTTGGAATCGCCTTGCATGAGTCCGCGAAAGCCACTGACCGGTTCCCAAACAGGGGTACAAGCCTGTTTGAACTCGAGTTCAAACAGGGAAATCCCGGCGAATTCCTCGCGCATTCGATTGATGCGAGGCTCGGAATTCCAGGATTGCCGCAATCGGGAACCGGTCAAACCACACTTTTAACGGGAATCAACGCCGCCAAACTGCTTGGCTATCACCACGGACCGTGGCCCGGACCAACCATTCGCCCACTGCTCAAGGATTCCTTTCCCGTGCGTCTTGTCGCTCGAGGTGGAACGGTCAAACTCCTGAACCACTACCCGCCCAGATACCTTGAGGGCATCGCACGCGGCCAAATCCGCCTGAACGCGATTGCCACCGCCGCCACCCTTGCTGGGGCCACACTCGAGGCCAAAGATGGCGAGACACGCATCCCACCGCCACTCGGCAATCCAGAAGACATGCAACACACCACGCTCGAGCAGGTCCGCGAATGGGGCCGAGAATTCATGCGATCAAACGCCACCCTGAATATTTTTGACAGTTGGTGGAGCGACCACCTCGGACACGAAGGCTCGAGCGAACCAAAAGGTGCCGACTCGAGCCCATTCACAGCCTTTGAGAGGGCCCAGGATCACGTCAGAAGGCTCGAGGCGTTCCTTGAGGGGGTACTTGAGGCCAGGCCAGCCGACACGCTGCTCTTAATCACCTCGGACCACGGGAATTTTGAGGACATGGGCGTAAAAACCCACACCTTCGCGCCCGTACCACTGGTTGCGCTTGGACTTGGAGCACTTGAGTTTGCGGATGTCACGGACCTGAGCGGTATTGCTCCGGCCCTCGAGCGAGCCCTGAAAACCTACTTTTGATTTTTAATAAAGCTCAAGACATCTCGAGCGTCACCCACGGCGTTCACGTCACGCTTGACCAACGCGACCTGACCTTTTGGGTTGATCACGAACGTATCGCGGCTGTAAAAGCTGAAAAGTCCCGCCACACCGAAGGCTTTGCCCAACTCCTCTTTTTGATCTGGGAGTTGCGGGACTTTCAAACCGTGCTCGGCAATGAACTTGCATTGGGCAGCGCCCGAATCGTTCGAGACACCAAACACGACCGCGTTCGCATCCACGAAATCTTTATAGAGCTTCGTGTACTCGATGTTCTGCGCGGTGCAACCGGGCGTTCCAGCCTTCGGGTAAAAAAACAAAACCATCCATTTGCCCTTGAACGACTCGAGCTTGACCGGCTTGCCATAACTGTCCAGCACGTTCGGCAACGGCGCGGCATCACCAACCTTCAAGGCCAACGCCAAACCTGAGATCAGTACCGCCACAACCACTGCAACCTGAGAGGCACGAAGTTTCATACCTCGAGTGTACGTGCTCAAGCTGAGAATGGATGGATGCTGGAACTCAAATCTCAGTACAACTCAAGGTCGGGCACGGTGACATTCAAACCGTGCTGCGAGAGCAGGCGCAACGTCAACGGGTACAACGCCGGATGCTCGAGGACAATCTCAAAATCGCCATTGGCGTTGATGCTGCCGTTCGCTTCCAATTGACCAAATTCGGTTTCGAGTTGGGCGCTGCCGATCACGTTTGAAGCGCTGATGCGTGTGTGGCTGAGTTTCAAACGGTTCAGGCTGATGACCTGCCCTTGCAGTGTGCCGCCGCTCGGTATCGCCCGAAAGTTCAGGTTCACGTGCAGGTGACCCGCCTGGTACATCTGCGTCCAAGATCCCGCATGTTGGCGCGAACGCGATTCCATAATCAGGACCGCCTCGGGCGAATGGCTCCAGGTTTGTGTGCGTTCCGCCGTCACGATCATGCCCTCACCGCTGCGAAAAGGGGGCTCGAGGGTGATCGCAACTCGGGGTGAGAACATGAGCACAGTCTGCGCCGTAAAGCCTTACGGTCGTATTACAAGACCATTAAACTCATTGTACTCATGATGCTTGAGCAGAATGCGCAAACGGCAACAAAAGAACTGGTCAAGGGTTGCCGATGCCCTTATACTTGCACCCGACTCAGGCCAGATCACCCAGACCGGCCCGCCCAACACCAATACAGAACCGGCTCGAGCCGCACATGGAGACCACAATGACCGCAAAAACCGACAGCAAGGTGTACCTGACCCCGCAAGGCAAACGCAAACTCGAAGAGGAACTCGAGTACTCACGCACCACCGGACGCGACGAGATCAGCGCCTTCATGGCCGACATCATGGAAGAGGGCGACATCTCCGAAAACAGCGGCTACGACGACGCACGCGCCAAAATGGGGGCGCTCGAAAGTCGCATCTTTGAACTCGAGGGATTGCTCGCCCGCGCCATCGTGATCGAAGAGGGAGTCGTCGAGGCGATCACCTTGGGCGCAACCGTCAAGATCAGCGACAAAATCGCGGGCCGCGACGAATTCACGATTGTCGGCACGCACGAGGCCGAACCCTTGAAGGGCCGGATCAGCGACGAAAGCCCGGTTGGGAAATCATTGCTGGGCAAAAAGATCGGTGACAAACTGACCGCGAATGGCAAAAGCTTCAAAGTCGTCGAAATCCGCTTCGGCTGAACACAACGCACTTCAAGCTCGAGCGGGTTGTTCTCTCGCTCGAGCTTTTTGTTGATTGATCTTTCGTCATGGCAAATTTCAAAATCCGAAAAAACTTGAGGGAACCGTGCAACTCGAGGCGGGCGCGATTTTAAACGATGCGGGTCAAATGATCGGCTCGGTGAGGATGCTCGAGTTTCCCAGCGAGCTTGAGGCGCGGGCTTGGCTCGAGGCGGATTTGTACGTCACGGGCAAAGTTTAGCAACGCTGGGACCTGCGTCCATTCCAGGTTACGGCGTTGCAATCCACCTGAGTTCGTTTTATCTTCTGCCGTACACTGAACCCATGAAAACACTCAAACTGCTTGTGCTGGGCTCAGTATTGATCGTTGGCCTGACCGCCTGCCCTCGAGAGAACATCATCTTTTCGACCGATCCACGGATTGTTCGGGGAAATTGGGTGGGCAGTGCCAAACGGGTTGCCGCTTCCCCTTCACAGGCCGTCTGGAGTCCTGATGGTACGAAAATCGCCTCCAATGGTAGCCGTACCGTGATTTGGGATGCGACAACCGGTGCTCGAATTCGAGTGATTGAGGCATCAACAATTCAGGTGGCTTGGACTGCAACCTCGGTCATCACCGTGTCGGGTTCAAGGTATTTGGAAAACACAACGAAAGTTCTGGTGAGGTTCTGGAATTCTGCGACTGGTGTGCTTGAGCGGTCTTTAGATGTCCCTGGGGATACATTGAGGGTTAACCCAGATGGTACTCGAGGTGTGGTCACTGATGCAGGATATGGACAGACGGGTGCTCGAGTGGTTTCGTTGCAAACCGGTGTAACCGAACGTAACCTGAACTTGACACCACCGAAGAGCGCTACCCTCAACTACTTCGATCCTTTTTTCTGGACACCAGATGGCAAAAGAATCGTTGCTGAGGGTAAGATTCTGCAAGGCGATGATTATGTTGGTCCGGACGTGATGATGGTCCGGGTTTGGTCGGCCAGCACGGGTGAGGTCGAATACGATTTTTTGGGATCGCTCGTGACATCTCCGATCAGCCCTGATGGAAAGACCTTGGTGTACTACGACACGGGGAATCTGAACGTTCTCAACCTTGAGACGGGCAGGGTTCGCAACCTCGGGACTGGATTTTATGGCGTTGACGGTTGGAATTCGGACAGTTCAAAGATGTACCTGAGATCTGCCCGGAGTGATGTGACCGAAGTTTGGAACTTGAGCACATTAGACCTCTTGCATAAGTCACGAGCCCTCCACGCAATCCAAGTTGTAAATCCCAGCC
>JANOWZ010000282.1:0-2027 GCA_031418155.1 Deinococcales bacterium | reverse complement strand
TGTTGGCGTTGATGATGATGGATGTTCCAGCCGTGAACCGCTCGAGCCTGGATGTGCCATTGCTGACCGACATCACCAGCGCTTACTACATGCCAGACGCGGCTTACATGATGCAGCGCCTGACCGGCTTTGTGACCAAACCCGCCCTGCTTGTGGTTGGCTCGAGCACCCTGAACACCGGTGACAACGCCATCCTGACCCGACTGAATTCACTTGGTTACGCCGTGACCATCAAAACAGGACCTGCTGCCGTGGCAGCCGACGCAACCGGCAAGACCATCGTGGTGGTTTCCTCAACCGTGAACCCCAGCGATATCAACACGAAATTCCGCACCGTCGCGGTGCCCGTCCTGACCTGGGAAGAAGGCCTCTACGGTTCGCTGGGCATGACCGTCGGATCGGTTTCGGGCACGGATTACGGCAACCTTGATGCCACACCAACCCAAACCAGTATCAACATCGTCGGAGGACTGCACCCGCTCACCGCTGGCCTGCCTTCCACACAAACATGGCAGGTCTTCACAACGGCTGGTTCAATGACCTGGGCAAAGCCCAGCAGCAACGCCATCAAGATTGCCACCCTGGTCAGTGATCCAAACAAAGCCGTGATCTTCGCCTACGACAAAGGCGTGCAAATGCCAGGCTTGATCGCACCAGCCAGGCGCGTGGGATTCATGTTCCGCGATGCCTCGAGCACGAATGCCAGCCAATACTGGTCGAGCAGCTTCTTGTTTGACAACGCCGTGACTTGGGCAGTCACAGGCAACTGACGCGCCCGCTGATGATGTGAATATGCTCGAGGTTCGGTCAGAGAATTCATTTCCTCAAGAATTGACCGAAGCTCGAGTGGCAACTCAACCACCCGCTGATTGTGGGCCTCAGAGTCGCCAGCGACACGACGCTCAAGGACACGGCCACCTGCTGTTCGCACAATCACTGCTGCCCGAGGGTGCGGTGATTCCCGACCGGATGGATTTTGCGAAACGCCTGAGTTCCAATAGTCCGGTAACTTTTTAAGAAAGTGGGAGCCACCCCATAAGCTCAGGATTTACGCAGTAGTGCAAGACCACGGTGATTTTGAGTGGTTTTCTCAAAATCACCCGACCAACGGGAGTAGTGTCCAGTGCAGCGCCAACGGATTTCGGAGTATACGAAGTAATACGTAGAAATCAAGGTGGCGGTGCAGTAGTGCCAAAAAAGGTTGATCCTGAGCGATACTGAACCATGAGCGGCCTCGTCAACCGAAACGACTACTGCCAATTCCTACTGGTGAGCCAAACCAATTACACGCTCACGTATTTTGCCAAGCACAGCCAACGCTTCAGTCACGACGCACCAACACGCTACTTGAAGCGAGATCGGATCAAACCCAACCAAATCTGGCAGCAAAGCGAACAAGAAATCGTGATCAGTCCTAATGGTTACTTGGTTTTTGATGACAGCGTGCTCGACAAAAACCATTCAAGAGAAATTGCGCTCGTTCATCGTCAATTCAGTGGCAACGAACATCGCGTGATCCGAGGAATTGGTCTGGTCAACTGCGTTTATGTCAATCCAGAACTTGAGGAATTCTGGGTGATTGATTACCGAATTTACGATCCAAGCAACGACAACAAAGACAAGCATGAACACGTGGCTGACATGTTGCACGCTTGCTTCGAGAAGTTCGTTCGAGAAGAACTGGCGTTCAAAGCCATACTGATGGACACTTGGTACGCAACCACAAAATTGATGCTTGAAGTTCACCGTGCTGGCATTCTGTTTTACTGCCCGATCAAACAAAACCGCACAGTCAGTGAAGTCCGTGCGGATCAGAAATACACGTACCAAAAAGCTGAAACGCTGGTCTGGACACAAGAGGAAATTGATTTTGGGAAGCAAGTGCATTTGAAAGAATTTCCGGCTGGGTTGGAGTTGAAACTGTTCCGGGTTGCCGTCTCGACCGAGGGCACGGAATTGATCGTCACAAACGATCCAAGTTCACTGGATTCGGAGGCTGTGCGATTTGTGCTTGGCTTTCGCTGGAG
>JANOWZ010000281.1:0-7000 GCA_031418155.1 Deinococcales bacterium | reverse complement strand
CGCATCATCTTCATCATGTCCTTCATCTGCTCGTGCATTTTCAACAGGCGGTTCAATTCCTGCACCGTTGAACCCGAACCCGTGGCGATGCGACGACGGCGCTGCCCATCGATCAACTTCGGATTGCGGCGTTCCTTGTTGGTCATGCTCGAGATCATCGCCTCAATGCGTTTGAACTGCTTGTCGTCCACATTGACATCGGCTGGGATCATCTTCGAGAGGCCCGGAATCATTTTGACCAGATCGCCAATCGGTCCCATGCGTTGAATGGATTTGAGTTGCTCGAGCAAATCTTCAAAGTCAAATTCGTTGGGTTTTTTGCTGGGATCGAAGGCTTTGATTTCGGCCTGCTGCGCCTTTTCGATCAGGGTTAAAACGTCACCCATGCCGAGGATGCGTTGCGCCACACGGTCCGGGTAGAACGGCTCGAGACCGGCAATTTTTTCGCTGATACCGGCAAACAGGATCGGTTTGCCGGTCACGGCACGCGCTGAGAGTGCCGCGCCACCTCGAGCATCACCGTCGAGTTTGGTCATGATCAGACCGGAGACACCGATGCGTTCATCGAAGGTTTTTGAAACGTTCAAGGCTTCCTGACCGGTCATCGAATCGACCACCAGGAAGGTCTCAGTTGGATTCAAAGCGGTTTTCAAATCGGCGAGCGCATCCATCAGCGCCTCATCGACCTGCAAACGACCGGCGGTGTCCACGATGATCAAATCGTGATAGTTCGTCTTCAGGTATTCCTCGAGCCGGTCCTTGGTGGCGCTCGCGTGCTCAAAATCCCCAACCTCGAGCACCGGCACGCCGACCTGCTGGCCCAAGACTTTGAGTTGTTCTCGAGCGGCGGGACGTTGCGTGTCCGCCGCGACCAGAAGCACGCGACGGCCTTTGGATTTGTACAAGCTGGCGAGCTTGCCGGTGGTGGTCGTCTTGCCCGCACCTTGCAAACCGACCATGAACCAGACGTTGCCTTCAGTCTGCAAGGTTGGTTGGGTTGCCTGTCCACCGAGGGTCTCAACCAGTTCGTCATAAACAAGCTTGACGATCTGCTGCCCTGGTGTCAGGGAACTGAGCACGTCCGCGCCGATGGCCTTCTCTTGAACTTTGGCGATGAAATCCTTGGCGACGGTGAAATTGACATCCGCCTCGAGCAGCGCCACCCGAATTTCACGCATGGAGGTTTTGACATCGTTCTCGGTGATCTTGCCCTTATTACGCAGACCATCGAGGATGCCTTGAAGTTTGTTGCCAAGATTCTCGAACATGAATTGATTCTACGCGGAAGGCGGGACCGAGGAAGGAAAAGTCACACAGTTGGAACGTCACGGGTCACACGTTGTACTGCACTCGAGCCAAGCCTGAACCGATTCGCACCTCGAGCACAAAAACAGTTGACCGTAGGGTGCGCTCGCCATGTATCGACGAAGGCACCTTACTCTCATATTTTGATCGTCATGACCTTGTACTTCAATTGTCCGCGCTCGAGGTTGACCACGAACAACTCACCTTGCTTGCGGCCCACGAGTTCTTTGCCGAGCGGTGATTCGTCAGAAACTTTGCGCACCGTGCCGCCGAGGATCGTGGCTTCTGGCGGTGCGACCAGTTGCACTTGCAATTCCTTGCCAGACTTTTCTTCTTTGATTGTGACGATGCTGCCCAAGGTCACGCTCGAGCCATCACCAGCATTTTCGAGCATGACGGCGCGGGCGAGGGTTTCCTCAAGATCGAAGATGCGTTTTTCGATGTCTCGTTTTTCGTTCTTGGCAGCCTCGAGTGTGTTGTCGTCGTAATCGTCGCTGATGCCGGATTGTTCTTGGAGTCCATGTTCAATTTCCTCAAGTCGGGCCTGCTCATGGGCCAAACTGTCTTGCAGGCGTTGGAATCCTTCTTTGGTCAATTTGATTTCGCGTGACATGCTGTTCCTTTCAAACACGAGACGCACCAAAAAAGGTGCGCTCCCATTGTGTCGTTGAGTTGTTGGTTTAAGTCTACTCGCTCGAGAATTTTTGTACCGTGTGTTCGAGCAACGTCAGTCGGCGGCCACCATGAAATCACTCAGGTCGGCTCGAGGTGGTTCGGGTTTGATAATCTGTCCGGGCTGCATTTCAATGGTCACACTGTTGCCTGCAAATTCGTCTTTCCAACCGATTTCATCCAAAGCTTTGCGCCAACCGCCGTAAGATTCGTCATCTTTGAGCATGAATGCAGCTTTGGCAATTTCGGGTCCACCTCGAGCGATCACATTTTCAACCCAGGCCCATTTCGCGGAAACATTTCGCAGTTCCAGATCGCGGCGCAGTTCTTTTTGAATGCGTTTGAAACGCTTTTCGATCACGTCCACACCGGCGAACGGATCGGCATGGTGCGGCGTGTGGCGTTTGGGCACGAATGGCGAGATGCCCATCGCGGTGCGGGTGATCTTGGAGAGGCGTTTGGAGAATTCGATCAATTCGGTGATGTCGTCGTCGTTCTCGGGCGGCAGGCCCATCATCATGTAAACCTTCAGGCTCGAGAATCCGAGGTCTTTGCTGATGTGCGCGGTGCGCAACAGGTCCTCTTCGGAAATGCCTTTTTTCATCCAGTCGCGCAGGCGTTGGCTTGGCGCGTCGGATGCAACCGTGAACGACCTCAGGCCGCCGTCGCGCAAAATCTGGGCGAGTTCGGGATCGACGGTATCGGCCCGAATGCTCGAGACACCAAGTTTCACACCACGTTCGGTCAGGACGCGCCCGACGTGTTTGGTGTGCTTGAAATCCGAAAGGGCCGCGCCAACCAAGCCGACCTTTGTGACCCAATCTGGAATGCAGGCCAGCAAATCGTCGGCCTCGTTGTTGCGGTTCGGGCCGTACATGGTGCGGGCCAGACAGAAGGTGCAGGGGCGCGGACAGCCGCGTTGCGCCTCGACCAGGAACATATTCGAGAGTTCGCTGTGCGGCGTGACGATCTGGGAGTAAGCGGGCAATTTCTCTTTCGGTGCGGTCGCCCAGACAGGCTCGAACGCATCCCTGTCTGGCAAGAAAATGCCGGGACGACCCTCGAGCAAATCAAAAAAATCAGCTTTCGATTCGGCCTCACGCCACGCTTCGGCGATGATGGGCACGATCATTTCGCCATCACCGATGCAGATCACATCGGCGAACGGCCCAAGCGGGTACGGGTTGCTCGAGGTCAATGGCCCGCCGATGATGACGGGCGGATCAGATTCGTCACGCTCTTCGCGCCAGGGGTTCAGGCCCGCAAGCTCGAGGAAACGAATGATGTTGGTCAAGTCCAACTCGAAGGATACCGACAGGGCAATCAGGTCCGCACTGCCGACCGGATCACCAGATTCGTACATCGGCAGGACTTCACGCGAGGCTTTGAACGCCTCGAGATCGTCCGGCAAGAAGGCTCGTTCGCAAGCGAAGTTGGCTTCCTCGTTGAACATCCGGTAAATCACTTGAAAGCCGAGGCTCGCCATCGCCACGCCGTACCGATTCGGGAACGCCAACGCCACACGGGTTGGAGCCTGCCGGTAAATCGTACCGATTTCGTCCTGCAAGAGCGGTTTGACTGTTTTGCGCCAGTAACTCAAAAGAAAGCCTCAGGTCGGTCCAAGAGGAGAAACCCGAGCGGACCGAAGCTCGAGCTTCGCAATAGTAGCAGACCAACGTGGGATAAAAGGGGTTCGGACCGGGATTTGCACGAAACAGGCCCGAGCGGGCTGTTCACTCGAGCCTGTGCGTTGGTTGACACACCGAAATCGATTCAAACGTGCGGCAACCGCGTGACACGCAGGCGAAACGACCACGAAACCGTATTGGGAGCCTCAAGGTCCGTGTAATGCGTGCTGAGGAATTCGCGCACATCACGGGCGGCAGCATAACGGTGCTCAATCGGTACACCCTTGGTGAACGAGTACACGCCATCCTGCAAGGCTTCGATCACATCCATTGGGGATTTGTGCACATCCCAGGAGGCCACAATCGATTCTTGGGATGCCAATCCACGAGATTGCAGAAACTGGGCGGATTGCTCGAGCGCGACGCGCTGACCGGTTCGCTTGGTCATGACACTGTGCCGCACGAGTGCATCCGTCCACACATCACGCAAAAGCAGTTCCTCGGATTCGAGGGTTGGTGCCTCCCAACCTTCAAACAAAAACCCACCAGGTTTGATCACACGCAAGGCTTCTGAAAGCGCTTTCCCCAGGTTCGGCAATAAATCCCAAACATGCACGGCAAGGGCCGCATCAAAATTGTGATCCTCGAACGGCAAGTCCTGCGCATCGGCTTCAATCAAGGAGACCTTCCTCGAGATGCCGCCGTATTTGGCCCGGAAGACCGTCATCATGTCCGGGTCATTGTCAACGCCGGTAAAACGAAACCCTCGGGCGATAATGGGCATGCCGATCCGACCGGTACCGGTTCCAATCTCGAGGATGTGCGGCTCCTCGGTGTTCTTTTGGCGTTCAAACAATTCGGTGACGGCGGTGGCGATTTTGCCTGAGACTTCCGGGGGATGGTACTGACTACGATCATAGGCATGGGCCGTTCGTAAGTTCTCCACTGTTAAGGTCTCCCGGAAGAATGTATCAAGTCTGAATACAACTTGCAAGTGCTGAATAAGTTCGTGCTGGACAGCATCACTCGACCTTAGATGGGGTCGATTTGTGGCCTTGAAACCGGTTCCATGCCATCTAAAACCCTCTTTTTCGTAACCGCTTACGTGAGGGGTTGAAAAATCCGCAACACGACCGCCTCCCCCACCGGACTCAGGACCGCCTGGGTCCCCATCAAAACCTTGACTGCTTCACCTTTGCGCAAATGCACAAACTCGCCCGGACCGGCAGGTGAAGGCAAATCCAACACCACCTGACCCTCGAGCGCCAAGTAAAACACCTCCACCGCCAGTGATTCCGTGCGCGGCTCAGTCAAAAACAATGTCGTAACGTTCACCCCCTCGAGCGGAAACGGCAAATCAGTGCGTTGCGAACGGGCCACAGAGACGAGGTTGGTGCCTTTCATGCCGCCAGCCTATCAAGCGATGGCACACGTAGTACGATTCGATGATGCTCAGCGCCCTGATCTTTGACTTTGACGGCACCATCCTGGACACCGAAACGCCCGAATTTGACGGCTGGAGCGAACTCTACGCCCAACACAACGCCACCCTCGAGTTGAGCGAATGGAGCAAAGCCATCGGCACGTGGGGCGCGTTCGACCCAATATCACACCTCGAGCAACTGTTGGGCCGAGAGTTGGATCGGGCGAAACTCGAGGCCGAAGTTCGAGTCAATGTTCATGCCAGAATCGCGCAAGCAAAAATCATTCCCGGCGTGCTCGAGACGCTGGATCTCGCTAAGGCTACTGGAATCCGATTGTGCGTCGCCTCAAGCTCGAGCCGCAAATGGGTCACGGGCAACCTCGAGCGATTGGGATTGATTGACCGATTCGAATCGTTTTCCACCCAAGATGATGTCAGCGTCGTCAAGCCGGACCCGGAACTGTACTCGCACGCGCTTTCAAAATTGAAACTCGAGCCGGAAGTCTGCATCGCCATCGAAGACAGTCCAAACGGCAGCAAAGCCGGACTCGCCGCCGGATTGCGTGTGATTGCCGTGCCGAATTCCGTGACCAAAACCCTCGAGTTTCCAGCCGGAGTGATCAAACGCTCGAGTTTGCTGGGGATTGATTTGGGTGAATTCTGATCCTCGCTTCGTTAGGGCGAACATGGAGTTCGCCCCTACGCCTGATTTTCGCCCAAAGCCTCGAGAGCAGCCTGTCGCATGACCTCGGCGCTGACTTCCCGACCGGTCCATGCCTCGAGCGCCAGAGCGCCCTGATGGACCAACATGCCCAAACCATCGACCGTCTTGATGCCGTGTTCTCGAGCGTTGCGCAGGAGTTTCGTCTCGAGTGGGCGGTACACGATGTCGCACACCCATTGGGCGTTCGAATCTCCACCCGCCGGGAGCAAATGATCCGCAATTGGTGATTCCTCCGAATTCTCGAGGCCAACGCTGGTCGTGTTGACCAAACCACTCGAGCCTTCAATCGCATTGGCAAGCAACTCATCCGTCAGGAACGTCTCGAGTTTGAATTCCTCGACGAGTTCTCGGGCGCGTTCCGGTGTTCGATTCCAAACTGCAACATTTGCCCCAGCCTGCTTGAGTGCCCAGCAAACACCTCGAGCCGCACCACCCGCACCGAGCACCACGACATCGCAGCCTCTGACACTCACGCCAGCATCCTCGAGCGAACGCATGAATCCGGGCGCGTCCGTGTTCAAACCGTGCAATTTGCCGTCACGATGAACGACCGTGTTGATCGCCCCAATCGCTCGAGCCTCATCCGACATGCCATCAACCATCTCGAGCGCCATCTGCTTGTGTGGAATCGACAGGTTCACGCCCCAAACGTTTGATCCGCGCAATTCCTCGAGCGCTGCACGCAAATTTTCTGGTTTGACATCTCGAGCCTCATACCGGGCTTCAATCGCTAACCGTGCCAGCGCCGCGTTGTGCATCACGGGTGAAAGGCTGTGCTTGGCGGGATGCGCGAACAAAAAAGCTCGAGTTTCGGCTTGAATCACACTCATAGTTAAACCTATTGGGGCAGAAGACCGCTTGACACAAACTCTAAAGCCCTGCTACCATAAACGCAGATGAAGCTTCTTTCCGCCATTATTGCGCTAGTAGTCGTACCTCAGTTTTCGGGGGTCGCAGCGTAGTATCGGTTCACACTGATCTCGAGGCCCTCGGCAACCCCGAGGGCTTTTTTGTTTCTCAAAAATCCAGTGGAAGGTGGAAAGTTCAAAGTGGAAAGAAAAACCAACAATCTCGAGCAAAACAGCAATTGAGGCCCAAACTTTCCACTTTTCACTTCCACCCTCACCCGCTCGAGTTAGACTCCACAAAATCGCCCTCCCATCCCTTAAGGAGAACACCATGCTCGGATCAGAAGCACTCCTAAAAACACTCGAGGCCCACGGGGTCAAACACATTTTTGGACATCCC
>JANOWZ010000280.1:0-3879 GCA_031418155.1 Deinococcales bacterium | reverse complement strand
CCGTCCAGGGCGAGAGGAACGCCACCCGAGTTTCAGCGTGAGTCGCAAAGACGGATGCTGGCTCTATCACCGTTTTGGAACGAACGACGGTGGCAATGCGTTCACGTTGCTGGTTGATCTCGGTTGGTCTCGACGCGAGGCAACTCGAGAATTGGTTCGTCGAGCAGGATTGTCCGATTCCAGTCAGGGTCAACGTTCGCACTCAAGAAAAACCAAACCAAATTTGATTTATCAATGCCAAACGGCAAACTCCACGCATCACCCACTCGAAATGCCAGAACTCGAGCGGCTGCAACGCCTGTGTGAACCCATCCCAGCAAATGATCCAATTCATGAAGTTTTGGCAAAGCGCGGACTCTGCAATGTGCCTGTAGAAGTTTTACCCATGCACCGGTTGCGCAAAGAGTTCGGACCTCGAGACCAACTGCTCGCCAGGACTGGCGCACTCGTGATGATGGTGATCGGGCCGGATGGTCGCCCATGGGCCGCTAAAGTTCGCAACCTCGATCCACTCGAGGAAGAGGAAAGGACCGTGCCGCGTTACTGCTACCTGATTGGTGGACACGGCACACCGGCTTGGTGCTCGCCACACTATGGTGCTGGCTCGAGCGTACTGATCTGCGAGGGCGAGTTGAATGCGGTCGCTGCACACATGGCCTTGCAAAATTCAGGCTCGAGCATTGATTTACAGGGCATTGCTGGTTCAAACTCATGGCCGCACCTCAACGGACTCGAGGGCCGCAACGTAATGGTTTATGCCGACGCTGATTCTGCCGGACAGGGAGCGGTCACACGTTGGACGGAATTGGCTCGAGCATCACAAGCAAGAAGTGTCCGCGCGATTGAAGCGTTTGATGGACTGGATTTCTGTAACCTCGCAGCAAAATATGGACTCAAGGTTTTTGGGGCTTGGCTTGAGTTAACACTGGCCTGATTCAGCGTTTGCCGAATAAACCCTTACCAATGGATTGAATTGCGTCCGAAATTTCCGATAGGGATACAAGCGACAGGTCACGCGATACGCAATCGGATGATTGTTTGTTGCTACGTGGAATGCGTTTGGTGGTAAGGCCATTCAGGGCCGCACTTTGGTCAGCCTCACACACCTCAAGCATTTCTTCCTCGAGTGCCACGTCCTCGAGCAGCATATCCATTAATTTGGACATGTTCTCCTCCTAAAGGTTCGACTGAACGCCAAGTGAACCCAGCCAGATGTTGGACCCTATCCATCAGAAATTGCAAGGGACCGTAGAACATTTTGGCAACAATTTCGGACATCGGCGAGATCATCGAAGCCAACCAGATGAAGATGTGCGAAGACACCAAGATGATTTCGCAGGGCTCTCGCCAGGGTCGGTTCACCTCGAGATTGACTGCGCAACAAATCAAGCACTCGTGGTGATGCAGATTCGATGATGATATGCACATTCCGATCTGTATCTGAATAGCGTTGGGCTGGCGGTAAGTTAAACTTGGACATGACCGGCACAGGCGAACTTGAGACTCTCCAACAGGAGAACGAGCAGCTTCATGCCGATCTGAAACGTGCCCTTGCAGCCATCGAAAAGCTCGAAGTTGAAAACAAACGCTTACGAGAAGACCTTGAGAAACTCAAACGCGAAAAGTACAAATCAGCCGCACCATTCAGTCGCAACCAACCCAAACAACACCCTGGTAAGCCCGGTCGAAAACCTGGCGTTGGCACGTTCAAATACAAAAGCAAACCCAGCCCGGAAGACACACGAAAACCGTGCAAGTCGCACTCGAACAGAACACGTGCGAATTGTGCGGCAATCTGCTCGAAGCTGCCGGGTTTCGTTTCGCCTGGATCAGCGAACTGCCCGAGTTAAAACCTGAAATCATTGAGTATCAACTCGAACGAAAAACCTGTTCTACCTGCGGGATCAATCTGCAAGCCACGCACCCAATGGTGAACAGCAATCAAGTCGGAGCAACGGCGCGTCACGCCCCGCGTGCATTGCACGACGGCTTGGTCCTCGAGCCCTGGCACTGGCACACAGCTTGCAGTACGAGATGGGTGTGACCGTCAGGAAAGTCCCAGCGGTCCTCGCACTGACAGTTGGTTTGCGTGTCACGCAAGGGGCACTGACCCAAGCAGCACTGAAACTTGCGGACGAGAATAACCTACTGGACCTGAAATACCAGGCGTTACGCGAGAACGTGCAACACGCGAGTTTGGTCAACACGGATGATACTGGCTGGCGAGTCGCGGGCACGGGCGCGTTTCTGATGGCCTTCAAAACGGCTTCCAGTCTCGTGTACCAAATCTGCAAGCAGCACCGAAGTGATGAGGTGCTCAAACTGATCCCAACGAATTTCGCTGGCGTGGTGGGCTGTGATCGGTTCTCGAGTTATGACGCACGAGTTTTCGATCAGATCAAACAACAAAAGTGTGTAGCTCACGTCCTGAAGAACATCCGGGATTTGCTTGAGATCAGTAAGGGACGGGCTTGCGACTTTCTGAAAGCAGTTCGGGCAGTCTTCAAGGCAGCGTTGCGGTTGCATTCCAGATTCGTTGGCGGCGATGTGACCGATGAAGTCTTTGCGCGGGATGGTCGGGCACTCTCGAGAAAGCTGGGTCGGTTGTTGCGAGAACGACCAGTCCCGTTAACGAAACTCAATGAGCGTTTACGACGTGGTTTGGCTTGGCATCATGCTCGAGGGAGTTTGTTGCGGTTTTTGCTGGACCCGAGTGTGAGTCCAACGAATAATGCGGCGGAACGGGCGTTACGACCGGCGGTAATTTTCAGGAAGTTGTGTGCCGGGAGTAAGAATTGGCGTGGAGCTCGAGCGTTGGTGGCGTTCAAGAGCGTGATCGAGTCAGCGAAGCTATCTGGTTCGAGCGGGTTTGATGTGCTGGCCGCAGCTTACGCGCAGCGCTAATCAAGTACGTTCCAAACACGCTGGCCCATACCGTTTCCTGCTACCGCTTCATCCATCAATCGCTCGAGCTTCAACCGGATCGTCCCCAGGAGCTTCAGGCCTCCTATCGGGCGGCCCGCAGTGAAATCCACAAGCTGCGTCAGGCAGACGGCTGGCGCTTGGTCCATCAGCAGGTGCTCGAAGCATTCATCTCACTGCGGACCGATGAGGTCTGGCTGGCCCGCCACAAACTCCCAACGTTGACTATGCTCGAGACGGCACCGCCGTTGATTCGGGCGTTCGGATTTGGTGTCGCCAGTGAGATCGCCACGCGACTGCTGCCCGATGAGACAGAGCTTCTGACTCGAGCCGTGGATGGCCTAATCGCCACGGTTGAAGAGCTCAGCGATACCAGTCGGGGCGAGCAGGTCAGTCGGCGATTGCAACTCTTGTTGCCTCTCTCCACCGCGATTGCTGCCCGCTTTCCAGAATGTCCATCGGTGCTTTCCAGCGTTGGGCTCGAGGCGACCATGAACCTTCAACAACGCCCGATCAACGTTTACGGTGAGTCGAGCCTACGCCCGTTGCAAGCCGCTTGGTTCACGCTCAAAGCCTTTGACCGCGAACTGCCGCCGTTTGATCGTCTCGGCGGAGGGCAATTTGAGGCGATGCGCAAAGCACTGTACCGCCCGTATTTCGAGCGGGACTGCTGGTTCACACCGGTCGCTCCGGCCCAAGTGATTTACGCCCTGAACTGCTGTCGTCATCTGGCTCGAGCCAACGGTTCAACCAGAGCCCGAATGTTCGAGCAGGCGGCCCGAGAAACCAAACGGGATTTCGGCATCATGCCCAAACTGCAACAGGTCGATCAACTCCCAAGCTTGGTCCAACTCGAGCAAGACATTGAGTTGGCATCGGGCAGTGTTCTTGGTCTCGAGGGGACAGCGATTGTTCCCAGAAGGAGGATCGTATGAAAGCAATTCGGATCGTTCTGGC
>JANOWZ010000279.1:0-12458 GCA_031418155.1 Deinococcales bacterium | reverse complement strand
TTGCCGATGTCTTTCTTGTCGAAATATTGGGGACCAAGTTTCGACCTGATGGGCCACTGTTTGTCACCCGTATCACTCGGGGATTTCTTGAGAATGCCTTTTTTCTCAAGAAATCCCGAAATTGCTGTCAGCAAAGAACTTTATTTTGCACCTATTCCCATTCAATCGTCGCGGGTGGCTTGCTGGTGATGTCATACACCACACGATTGACCTCGGGCACGAGATTAACAATTCGGTTCGCCATCAACTCGAGAAAATCGTGCGGCAACCGTGCCCAGTCTGCGGTCATGAAATCGCTGCTGGTCACGGCCCGCAACGCCACCAGGTACGAATACGTGCGGTAATCGCCCATCACGCCAACCGATTGCACCGGCGTTAAGACCGCGAGCGCCTGGGAAACCTCGTGGTACAAACCGGCCTCGCGCAACCCAGAAATGAAAATGTCATCGACGCGACGCAGGATGTCCAATTTTTCTTCGGTCACTTCGCCAAGAACACGGATCGAGAGGCCCGGACCGGGGAACGGATGCCGCGTGCGAATCGCCTCGGGCAGTCCAAGCAGTTTGGCAATCTCGCGGACCTCATCCTTAAAAAGTGTGCGGAACGGCTCGAGCAATGAAAACTCGAGGTCGTCTGGCAGGCCACCAACGTTGTGATGGCTCTTGATGTTCGCGGCTCCCGTGCCACCGGCGGATTCGATCACGTCCGGGTACAAGGTGCCTTGCGCCAACCATTTGTACCCCTCGCTCGAGAGGCGACGCGCTTCACGCTCGAAGGCACGAATGAATTCTCGGCCCACAATTTTGCGTTTCGCTTCGGGTTCGGCATGACCGGCGAGTGCCTCGAGAAATTCTTTTTTCGTGTCCAGCGTGATCAGGTTTCCGATGGGCCGCAAGGCTGCCTCGACTTCCTCGCGTTCACGTTGACGCAACAAACCGTGATCAACAAAGACGGCGGTCAGTTGCGAACCAATCGCTTTGGAGAGGAGCAGCGCCAGCGTGCTCGAGTCCACGCCGCCAGACACAGCCAGCAGCACCTTGTCCGTGCCAACCTTGGCGCGAATGTCCGCCGTGAGATCCTCGAGAATCTGCGCCGGTGTCCAATCCCGAACCGTGCCACAAACCGTTAAGAAATTCTCGAGCAATTGAGCGCCCTTGGGCGTGTGTACAACCTCTGGGTGAAACTGAACCCCGTAGCGTTTGAGCTTCGCGTTCTCGATGCCCGTGACTGGTGTGTCGGTCGTGCTGGCCGTGACCACGTACCCATCGGGCAAGGACGTTGGCGTGTCCGAATGGCTCATCCAGGCGACAAACCCTCCGGTCACACCGGCAAACAAATCCCCTGAGTACGACTCGAGGATTGCCTTGCCGTACTCTCGCGTGCCGATCCGTTCAACCTTGCCACCGTTGGCGTAGACCATGTACTGCATGCCGTAACAAATGCCCAAAATCGGAACCTCAAGATCCATCACACCGGGCGCAGGTACGGGCGCACCCTCGTCATAGACGCTCGAGGGGCCACCGGAAAGCACGATGCCACTTGGCTTGTGCTGCAAAATCTCCTCGAGCGAAGTCTCACCGGGCAAAATCACCGAGTACGCCCGCAATTCACGGAAACGCCGGGTGATCAGGCGGGTGAACTGCGAACCGAAATCCAAAATAACGATGCTCATCGTCGAGGAGTCTACCTCGAGCGGTTCCGACCCGTCATCGGGATGATGCTTACCTTGAATTCTCGAGCCCGAGGGTGCGAGACTCCGCGCATGTCCGACGTTTCCCGCCTGATGATGATCGATTTCCCCGGCACAATCCTCGAGCCGCAAGTGGCTGCGCACCTCGGGAAATACCGTCCGGGCGGCGTGATTTTGTTTCGCAAGAACATCACCTCGACCTTGCAGGTGCGCCAACTTGTTGACGATTTGAAGGCCATTCTCGGACCAGAATTGCTGATTGCAATTGACCAGGAGGGCGGCGGC
The DNA here is from genome assembly GCA_031418155.1 of Deinococcales bacterium. Lineage (GTDB taxonomy): Bacteria > Deinococcota > Deinococci > Deinococcales > JAAFIG01 > JANOWZ01. The sequence continues at coordinate 10,483 of JANOWZ010000279.1, read as the reverse complement.
GTGTGGCGCACCCCGCAGTTGCCCGCGCCCCCGTCCGGGATGAGTCTCGGCTCATCTGACGACCTCGAGACTGCATTTGCGATTGGGGCCACCGTCGCCCGAGGCATGCGGGCAATGGGTCTGAACTGGAATTTCGCGCCGGTCCTGGATTTGAACAACAACCCGCACAACCCAGTGATTTCGGATCGCAGTTTCGGCGAGAACCCGCAGCGCGTGACCGAACTGGCGCTCGAGTGGGCCAAGGGTTTGATGTCTGAAGGTGTCGCAGCGTGCGGCAAGCATTTTCCCGGTCACGGCGACACATTTCTCGATTCGCATTTGCACCTGCCGACCGTGAACCGCAACCTGGAAGGGCTCGAGGAATATGAACTCGTTCCGTTCCGTGGCCTCGCACCAGCATTGCCGAGCCTGATGACGGCGCACATCGTTTACCCAACGATTGATCCCGATTTACCCGCGACGCTCTCGAGAAAAATTTTGACCGGATTGCTGCGCGAACGCGGCGGTTTTGATGGTGTGATCGTCACCGATTCGATGGGCATGAAAGCGATTGATGACAACTACGGTCGCGGCGATGCCGCCGTCATGAGCATCAATGCCGGTGCGGATATGGTTGAAGCACTTGGCAGCCTCAAGTCACAGGTGCAAACTTTTGAGGCGATTGAAGCTGCCGCCACGACTGGCAAAATCTCGAGTAAAACGATAGACACGGCCTGCGAGCGCCTTCACAAACTCGCCACGGAATTCCCAGCGATTCCGCTCGATTTCAATGACCGACTCGAGCTTGCGGATCGGGCCAGAATTGTCGATGCTTGGACGCAAGGGATCACGTTCGTCGGTGACGTTCAACTTCCCAAACCTGGCTCGAGGATCATACTGATCGCGCCGGACGAAGTGCCCGAAGACAACGTTTCTGAAGTTGGTGTACCCGGAAAAGAACTGGCGAAACTGCTCTCGAGCGTTTACAAAGTCACACCGATTTTGTACCCGGCTTATGCGCCCGCAACCGTTATGGATCGCGTGCGTCAAGCTCGAGACGCTGGCGAGCAAATCGTTTTCGCCAGCACCAGCCGTTACCGATTGCGAGATGTTGCTCGAACCCTGGCTGAGCTCGCGCAAGCCGATTTGCACCTCGCGCTGTGGAATGCGTACACGGTCAATGACGTGACTCGGAATGACGAGCCTGTTCCCGCAATCCTGACTTACGGCTGTCGTGCCGAGGCGCTCGAGGCATTGTTGCGCATCTTGCGGGGCGATACCCAAGCGACCGGGCGATTGCCGGTCAAGCTGTCATGAACTTCACGCCCGAGCATGACCACGAAGAAGATGGGCGTTGGATTGCCGAAGCGCCCGAGCTACCGGGCGTTCTCGTTTATGGCAGGAATCGGCTCCAGGCGAAAGCCAAAGTTGAAGCGTTGACATGGCGCGTGCTTGAGGAGCGCGTAACCCTCGAGCAATCGTGATCTTTACGCTCGAGCCGCGTTGATTTGATCCTCAAGTTCGCGCTTGACTTCAACTGCGTGCGTCATTGGGTTGACGCGCTTCCAATGCTGCGCAACCTTGCCTTCCGGGTCGATCAGGAAGGTTTGCCGGTCTGCCACGCTCAACAATCCGGTCAGGCCACCGAGCACGCCATACGCCTTTGAGATCGCCTTGTCGGTGTCTGGCAGCAACGGAAAAGTCAAATTGCAACTTTCACGAAATTTCGTGTGAGACGCGCTCGAGTCGGTGCTGACACCAATCACAGTTGCGCCCAAAGCGGTGAATTCTGGCAGCGCCTGCTCGAATTTGTTCGCTTCGATGCTGCATCCGGGCGTGTTGTCCTTCGGGTAGAAGTACAGCACGGCCCAGCTTCCACGCAGGCTCGAGAGGGAAATGGTTGCGCCGTCATCGGCGGTGGCAGAGAAATCTGGGGCAGGTAGTCCAAGCATCGGTGCAGCCTAACGTTTGCTCGAGGCTTGAACTGTGGGCGGGCGCGAGAAGTGGCTGTGAGGACAGCATCTCGAGGCTCACATTCCTCATAGGCCGCTTTGTCGTGCCTGAGGCAATACTTTCGTGCTTAAAAATCACACGTCTCTTAAAAAACAGGCGTTAACTTGGACCCATGAAAAGAATGGCGATCCTGATCCTGACCCTCTCGAGCCTGACCGGACTGAATTTGGCTGCCGCCAGCCCCGCCCAAGATTTGTTCGACCAGGCGACCCTGTTTCTGGATTTCTACTACAACGGCTTCTCGAGCAGCACGCCACGCGCACTGACCGCCAAGTACCAATCCGAACTGCGTTCCGCCTGCGAAGCGAGCGGCAATGCCTGCGATTACACGGTCGCCATCGGCGTGATCCAAAAGATGCTCAAGGACCTGGGTGATCCGCACAGCAATTACTACACGCCAGCGCAACTCGAGGCCTCCCGTGCCGCCCGATCTGGGCAGGGCTCGAGCGCCTTGCGGATCGGGTTGGTGACCAAACAAATCGAAGGCACGGGCGAACGTCTGGTGCTGGATGTGGTTGAAAGCAGCCCCGCAGAGGCCGCAGGCATCAAACGCGGCGACCGCATCACCGGCGCGAACGGCGCAACCCTGCCCACCGACGAAATCGAAAACAGCAAGGTCATCTCGAGCCTCGCCGCGACCGGACAGGCGTTCAAGCTCCTCCTCAAACGGGCGGGCAGCCCGCTTGAAGTCGGCGTGCAGGGCAAAGTCTTGCCAGCACGTGCGCCATCGTTGCGTTTGATCTCGGGCGGCACATACCTGTTGCGCATCCCGGATTTCCTTGGGCCAACCGTTGGGGCTCGGATTCACGAGTTGGTGCTCGAGGCGCAAACAAAAGGTGCGACCGGCCTGGTCGTGGATTTGCGCGACAACGGCGGCGGGCTGGCGACCGAATGCCTGTCCGGTGTTGGCGCATTCGTTGGCGAGGTCGCCCGCGTGCGCGAAACGAAACTCGAGCGCATCACTGAAGGCTACCGCAACGGACAGTTGTACCGAATCGACTCCAAAGGCAGCGAATCCGTGACCAAAACCCTGAAACAGATCGCCCGCTGGCAAGGCCCCGTGACCGCAATGGTCAACGCTGGGACCGGATCGTGCGGCGAATACTTCGCCGCCGACCTGCAACTCAGCAAACGTGCCAGCGTGATCGGCGAGGCGACGGTCGGGGTGGGCAACACCAGCACGCAAATTCTGGGATTGCTGGACGGTTCAGGCTTGCAGATCACCTACGCCAAATCCTTACAGGCGGACGGCACACCGTACCCGGAGCGTGTCAAACCGGATGTTGAAATCAAAGACGACCTGGACTTGCTTTCCAGCAGCGGACGCGATCAAGTGCTCGATGCGGCGCTCGAGCGACTCAAATAACCGCTTCTCAGAACGCAAAAGCTGTGGTACAGTTCCAACTCGCGGGCGTTTTGGTCCAGCACTGGTTGATCTAGCACTGGTTGATCTAGCACTGGGCTCGAGCGTTTCGGACTTCATGCTCCACAAGGATGACATCATGGCGTTAACACCGGCAGAAAAGAACCAAATCATCAAAGATTACGCAACCACCGAGGGTGACACCGGTAGCGCACAAGTGCAAATCGCGCTTCTGACCCACACGATCAACCGGCTTTCAAGCCACTTGACGGCCAACAAAAAAGACAAGCACGGTCAACGCGGCCTGCAAATCATGGTCGGACGGCGCAGCGGTTTGACCAAATACCTGCGTGGCAAAGATTTTGAAGCGTACCGCAAGCTGATCGAACGCCTCGGGCTCCGTCGCTAAAGTCAAAACTTGGATCGTGCAAAGCACGTGTTGCACACGATCAAGATTTTGACATGAGACCCGCCGCTAAACCCAGCTACAAGATCAATCAACCTCGAGCCTCACCGCTCGAGGTTTTGCTTTGGGCTATTGATGTCCACGTTGAACTTTTCACCCCTACCCTCACCCTCAATGCTCGAGTTTGACGTGCGGCAACCAGCGTTTCAAACCTTCCGGCAACCACCAGTTCCACTTTCCGGCCAGCACCATCACGGCGGGCACGAGGATCAGGCGCACTATCGTCGCATCGAGTGCCACTGCGACCACCAAACCCAGACCGATGACTTTGTTGGCCACGACATCGCCCTGCAAGAACGCGGCGAAAACGATGATCATGATCAGCGCCGCACTGGTGATCACGCCCGCCGTGCTCTGCAAGGCCAAGCGTACCGCCTCACGGGTTGAACGGCCCGCCAGGTGGCCCTCCTGAATCCTCGAGAGCAAAAACACCTCATAATCCATCGACAGGCCAAATGTGACCGCGAAGATCACCAAGGGCAGGCTCGATTCGATCACGCCGACATCGGTCGGCACGGCCAGCAGGTTGGCGAACAGGCCGTGCTGAAAAACCATCGTGATGATCCCGTAACTCGAGGCGACCGTTAAGGCATTCATCAAAATCGATTTGAGCGGAATCACCAACGACCTGAAGGCAATCGCCATGACGATGAATGTGGCGATGCAGACCACACCAATCGCCAAGGGCATCGCTTGGGTCACGGCATCCGCAAACTCGAGGGCCAGCACGGGCAGACCACCGACCAGCACCTCCCTGAAGCCCGCCTGGTGCGCCTGACTGCGCAACTGGGCGATCAAATCTGCGATTTGATCGCTGCGCACTGGGTTTTTGGGGATCACGCTCAGGTGAATGAACTGCCGGTTCATGGAGATGTACTGCCGGGTCGCATCGACCGCCGCGCCCAAGGTCACACCCAGGCCGGTCGCGGTGTCAGAGCGGCGTTCGGGGGCCGCGTTGGAGAGGGCCGGTGCTTTGGCCAGCAGGAACGGGCTCGAGACCAGACGCACCTCTGGGAGCGCAGACAGCGCCGTATCCAAAGCCGCGAACTGCTGGCGTGCCTCGGCGTTGTAAGCGCGAGGTTCGCCCAGATCGATCAGCACATCGAAGGCATCCATCGCGCCGCCCAACTCGAGCGGTTTGATCAACTCGAGCGCACGGCGCGATTCGACGTGTTGTGCCAAACCGAACGCGCCGGTCGTGCCGAGTTTCATGCCGGTCGCGGGCAGGGCCAGCCCGATCATGATGATGGATGCGACGGTCAACCAGAACCACGGGTGACGCATCACGCCGACCGCCAACGCACCCCAGACGGGGCTCGGTTGATCCAAGCGCAGGGATCGGCGCAAGCGGCGCGGAATGTTGACATTGTTGCCCAGCAACGCCAGCAACGCGGGCAGGGCCGTCAAACTGGTGAGGACCGTCAAGGAAATCACGACCAGACCGGCCACGCCCAAGGAACGCACGAAATCCAGGTTCGGAATCAGCAACGATCCCAAAGCAATCGCCACGGTCAGGCCACTGAACAGCACGCTGCGTCCCGCCGTGCGTGTCGTGATCGCCGCCGCCTCTCGAGGGGAACGGCCATGCTCGAGTTCTTCGCGGAAACGGTTGACCATCAACAATGCGTAATCGATGCCCGCACCCAACCCGAACAGCGTGACCACACTCTGAGCGAGGCTCGAGACACTCAAGAGTTGCGCCAACCCGTACAGGATTGCCATCGTGGTGGTGATCGACATCAACCCCACCATGATCGGCAATCCCGCCGCAACGAACGCACCGAAGGCGAAGACCAGCACGACCGCCACCAACGGCAGGGTGGCCAGTTCGCTGCGCCGCACATCGGCCTCGGAACGTTCGGCAAAATCCCTGGTCACGGCGGTCGAACCGGTCAGCAGGTATTTGACATTTTGGGTTTCGGTTTGCCGCATGATCGTGTGCACCTCGCCGAGCAACGGCACCGGCGAGACGCCCGTTTGCAACAATGTGGCCGTGATCGTTTTGCCATTGACCACACCAAAAAGTTTCAACGGCGACGGATCATCAAAGCGCGTGATCGCCTTGATGCCTTTGAGCTTGCGCAACCCCGTCAGCAACTGCCCGTACCCGGCCCGAAACTCTGGATCGTTGCGCTCGAGCAGTGATTCGGACACGATGATGCTCGTTTCTTGCCCGGTCAAACCAAACTCATTTGAGAGGAGGTCAATCACCTGGACGCTCTCGCTGCCCTCGAGCACGTCGCCTTTGGCACTGAACGCGCCGGGGGCGAGCCGCGCCAACGGGATCGCCACGACCAAGATCAGCACCCAAACCAGCAGGACCGGCACGGGCCGCGACGAAATCAAACGGGCGAGGGCGTTGAACATTCGGATTCAGACTACCGCGTTCAACGTGAAGAAAAACAGCGTTAGATGCCCGTTACTGATCCAATTTTTGCGCCTCTCGAGGCTCGAGCTTGACCACGCCACGCCCCGAAAGTGGAAACGGACTTTCACGGTACTCGCCGCGTTTGACCCAACCCTCGAGCGTCTGAAAGGCGGCGCGAAATTCTGGGTTCGGATGCAACATCCCGCCGATCCAACCGTAGAGTTGAAAGAAGCGTCGGGTGGCCTGCGCAATCCAAACCGGGAAGTGCTTGTCCACCACGTACATGCCGCCACGTTGCGCCTCGAGCAAGATTTTGGCATTGTTCGGGGTACTTGCCCCACCGAAATGCACGGCGGTTTGAGGCAATATCTCGAGCCGATACCCGGCCTTCAACAGCCGCCAGCACCAGTCGTACTCCTCGTTGTAAAAAAACAGGGTTTCATCGAACATGCCCTGATCCTCGAGCACGTCACGGCGCGTGGCGATGCAATAACCGTGCAGCATCTTGATGTTCGTCGGCGTTCGGATCGGCCACCAGTTCGGCCAGTACGGAAACCCGAACGAGAACTGCCTGCGGCCATCCTCACGCAACGGCAACGGCCCGACCGCCGCGAGTTTGGGATCTGCCTCGAGCCTGGATTGCATTGCCAGCAAGGTCGCACGCGGCATCAGCACGTCCGAGTTCATCATCACCAGCGTTTGACCCTGCGCCACCTCGAGACCCCGATTCATGTTGTGCCCGTAGCCGTGATTGGGCACGTCCAACAACCGCACGTGCGGGAAACGCTCGAGAACCAACTCGCGTGAACCGTCGCTCGAGCCGCCATCGGAAACGATCACCTCGGCATCCGAGGCTTCGCGTTCCAGGCAAGACAGGGTTTGTTCGAGCGCGGCGCAACCGTTGTATGACGGAATAATAATGCTCAGGTTGCGCAGGTCGGGCGGACTCACGTTGCGCAGTGTACCGGGTCTGCACCCGCCCAGAGTAAGGTAAATGCGTGAGTGATCCCTTAAACCCCAGCAGCAGGTCAGCCCTGCCCCTGGTCAGCATCATCGTGCCGCTCTACAACCATGCACGTTACATTGAGGCGACACTGGAAAGTTTCGCCAACGAAGGCCACGCAAATCTCGAGGTGGTCATCATTGATGACGGCTCGCAAGACGATTCATTCACCGTCGCCCAGGCATGGCTGGCAAGTCACCCCAACAGCTTCACGAATGCCATCCTCGAGCGCCAAGAAAACGCGGGCATCACCAAAACCCTGAATCGGCTTGTGGCCCGCGTCAGCGGCGAATTCATCACGATGGTCGCCAGCGACGACCTGCTGTTGCCCGGTGGCATTCAGGCACGACTCGCGGCGCTCGAACGTCGCCCGGACTGGCTCGCGGTCTTCGGCGATGCGACGGTGATTGACGCCGCTGGGCGAGAAACCGCCTCGAGCGCCCTGTACAAACTCAACCGAGCCAACACGAAGGCGCTCATCAGCGACCAATTTCGCACGCAAGAACTGATCTTGCGCTGGTCTGTGCCCGGACCGGTGCTGTTGGCCCGTCGCCAGACCTACGATCCGGTTCATGGTTTGGGCGGGTTTAACGAATCACGGTTTCTCGAGGATCGATTTTTTTACCTGCAACTTCTGGCCCGAAAAGCGCTTGGCTTTGTCGAAGATCGTGTCGCCGCATACCGCATACATGGCAAAAACACAATCAACCAGCAACACATGCAAAGCCTGATGTGGAATGACACGTTTGAAAGCGAAACCGCATTGCTGGATCGTTTTTTTGATCAGGATCGGAAAGCACTCGAGTTCGTTGCCGCCAGGTCTGCTGTGTGCCGAGATGCGTTGCAGGCATCGAATTTGCATAAACCCATCATTAACCTACAATTGTTGGGCAGAAACATTCAGCTTGAGTGGAAAAAATGGATACACGATCTCAAGTTCAGGAATTCACAGCGGTAATTTACCATTGACCCCTTGAAAACCATGCTTAATGCCCAAAAAACTTAGTCGAAGCTTCTCGAGTTTTTGATCGTCGTACATCAGAATTGTTAAAACATCACCCAAGAAATACCAGAGGTCTTTGGAGATACAGGCAGGATCAAATAAAAAATGGCGTTTCATGTTTTTGATCTTGTTTCGCGCAATGTAATACTTTCGGATGCGGTTGTGAATTGAAATCGTGAACTCAAACGAAAAAATTCGGACACGTTTCTGAATCCCCAAACTGTGCGACATGCTCACCCAGGATGTTTTCAGAATGCAAAACCCCGCCTTGCGGCAACGCAAATGAAAATCGAGGTCCACACCATCGATAAAGTAAGCATCATCAAAATAACCGACGGTTTGAAACACACGATTGTCAATGCAGTTTCCAGAACTGATCGTCCATTTCAGCACGCCAAACCCTGAACCGGCCTTGAGTTCATGGTCATAAACAATCCCAGAGTTTTCGTCCTTCCATTGTGGCGCAACCACGGCAACGGCGACAAAGCGCTTCTGCGCCTCGAGAAATGCGGCCACGATCTTGGGCGCAAAATCCTCAACCACGCGGCTGTCCTGATCGAAGGTCAACGAAAACCCACAACCCAGTTCGATCAAACGCCGAACACCGGTGTTGAACCCGGTGGCAATCCCTAAATTCTCGCTATGCCGAATCAATTCGACTCGAGCGTTCAGCATCGGCCCGAGTGCAGCCCGAAATTCTTCGCTCGAACCGTTGTCCACGATCACCAGCGCATCGACCTGTGCCGCCAGCACCCGCAGGTTCTCGAGCACGTCCGATTCCGGGTTGTAGAGGACCACGACCGCTCCGAGGCGTGGGCTCGAGGTTGTTGTGGAGGCCGTCATGGGTTCGCAGCCTACCAAATCGCAACCGAACCCAGAGGACCGTCATGGATTCCTGTTGCGTTCGTGCAATCTTCACAATTGCTCGGACATAATCGGGCGGTGATGAGCAGCCTGAACACAAGCATTCTCGAACGGATTCGCCAACCTTGGACGAGGACCATTTGGCATGTGAACCACTTCGAGGCGGTGCTCGGTACGGGTCTCGAGGTCAGGATTCGCGCCTCGAATCGGCATCAAACCTTGGTGGCCGAGGCCGCACTGTTGGCCGAGATCGACCGGCTCGAGTTGATTTTCTCTCGGTTCTTGCCCCAGAGCGAACTGAACCGGTTTCTGAATTCATCTGAGATGCAGGTTTCGCCCGAATTGCTCGAGGTGCTGTCACTGGCAGAATCGTGGCGGCAACGCACGCGCAACGCATTCCATCCTGGCGTTGATGCGCTCAGCGCCTTGTGGCGTTCCGGTTCGATTCCTCAGGCGGCGCAACTCATGCCGATCCTCAGAAAATTGGACGGGCCATTGTGGACCATCTCGGGCAATCTGGTGCAACGAACCTCATTCCTGCCGGTCAATTTCAATGCCTTCGCCAAGGGTTGGATCGTGGACCGGGCCTGCCTGGTCGCAGCGCAACTCGAGGGCGTGTGGGACGTGCTCGTCAACATCGGTGGAGACTTGCGTCACGCTGGCTCAAGTGCGCAGCGCGTAACGATTGCCGATCCGTTCTCGAGCATCGATAATGCGCCAGCCTGGTGTGAGGTTCGCATTCAAAATCAGGCGGTCGCCTCGAGCGGCAATTCACGGCGCGGTTTTCAAATTGGCACAGATTGGTACTCGCACGTGATCAATCCGCGCACGGGTTGGCCGGTGCAACACACCGTCGCCGTGGGTGTGATCGCGCCAGATGCCGCAACCGCCGATGCGCTCGCCACCGCGTTTTGCGTGCTCGAGGTGGAAGACAGCCTGAAACTCGCCGATGACCTGCCGGAGACCGCCTGCCTGATCGTGACCGAAGACCGGCGGGTTCACACCAACAAACGCTGGCATCAGTTCTCACCATCCGTGTAACCGAGTCGTAACCAATTCCCGTCAGACTGCAATTGCCCATGATTCTTGAAGGAGATCACCATGAATTCACACATCAGCCGCCGTCACTTCCTGGCCCGCACCAGCACCTTCGCTACTTTCATCGCCTTTGGAGGCTTGACCAATCTGGTCTCGAGCCTCGCCGCGAAAGCCGTGGCAAAATGGGATGCCAAAATGGAACTCGAGGTTGCCTTCGAGATCAACCGGGCCGGAGGATTCCGTTACAACCGCCCTTATATCGCCGTTTGGCTCGAGGATGCCAAGGGTCTGCCGGTGCGCACCCTCAGCCTCTGGTATCAGACCGGCAAGGGCAACCGTTGGCTGCCGGATTTGAAGCGCTGGTTCAACGCCAACGACGGCAGCGA
>JANOWZ010000278.1:0-10059 GCA_031418155.1 Deinococcales bacterium | reverse complement strand
GTTCGTGTCGATCTGACCGGTGCTCGAGAGCTACGGTTGATGGTCAGTGATGCCGGTGACAACAATTGGTACGACCGGGCCGACTGGATCAATCCGAAACTGACCTGCACCAACTCGAGCACGCCTGGGTCGGGAACCGGTTTGACTGGCGTGTATTATCCAGGCCCGGAATTCACTGGCTCGAGCCAGAGGCGCAACGATGCTCGCGTCAACTTCAGTTGGGATGGAGCCTCGCCCACGGCGGGCATTCCGGTGGACAATTGGAGCGCCATCTGGTCAGGTCAGGTGCAAACACCCTCGAGCGGTGAGTGGACGTTCACGACCAAAAGCGATGATGGCGTTCGGCTGCGCGTCAACGGACGAAGGCTGATCGATGACTGGATGCCCCATCCCACAATGGAACGCTCGGGCAAGATCAAACTCGAGGCGGGAATCTTTTACGAGATCACCCTTGAGTACCGACAGGTGACTGCTGCGGCGGTCACGCAACTGTTCTGGGAAGGCCCCAATCAGCCGCGACAACTCATGCCGACCACACGGCTTTTTCCGGCGAACTCGAGCGCCGGAACCAAAGGCCGTTGGGGGCCTTTGATGCGTGATTGGCCCGCCAAGGATGCACTGGCCATTCACGCCACGGTCCTGCCGACAGGCAAGGTCTTGGCTTGGGGTGGTGGTGATAAAACCTTCTCGGACCGCAACGACCTGACAGCGCACAACGGCAACGACACCTACCTCTGGGACCCCTCGAGCGACACACCAACCTTGATTCGCAACAACACCACGGAAATCTTTTGCGCCGGTCACGCCCTGACACCCGAGGGCAACCTGCTGGTCAACGGCGGGCACCTCCAGAACGATTACGGCAAAATTGATACGAACCTGTTCAACAGCAAAACGAGCACCTGGTCACGGGTGCAGGACATGAATGCCGCCCGCTGGTATCCGAGCCTGATCGCACTCGCCAACGGTGAGATGCTCAGCGTCGGTGGGCGCATCGAACCCGGTACGCCAAACAAAGAAAACACCTTGCCGCAAGTCTGGAAAACCGATGGTGGTTGGCGTGACCTGGGCGGGGCCGATGACCTTTTGGGCGGTGCGACCGGTTATTACCCCTGGGTGTTCGCCGGACCGAATAGCAAAGTATTCGCGGTTGGACCCGCAGACCGCATCCTGAGCCTCTCGACAGCAGCAAACGGTGCGTGGACCGAACTCAAAGACACCCGAGACGGCCTGTACCGCTACTACGGCAGCACAGCCATGATCGCACCGGACAAGGTGTTGGTCGTCGGAGGCACGGACACCTTCAATCCTGCCAGTGCCTCGAGCGCGGTCGTCAGCTTGACTGGGGCCAGCAGCGTGACCGCCAGCGGTGACATGCGCGACGGTGGACGCACGCAACTGAACACCACGGTCCTGCCCGATGGCAGCATTCTGGCCACCGGAGGTCACGGCGGCAACGGTTTCGAGGATTTGAACCTTGCCAAACGCTCCGCCGAACGCTGGAATCCGAACACCGGACAATGGACCCTGCTCGAGAGCGAAACCAACCCGCGCATGTACCATTCGGTTGCGCTGCTGCTACCGGATGCCCGTGTGCTCAGTGCGGGCGGAGGACGATGCGAGATCTGCCAAGTCAACGGTAATGACGGGCAAATCTTCAGTCCGCCCTACCTCTACAACCCGGATGGCACGAGCGCACCTCGCCCGAGCATCCTCGAGACACCGGACGTGATCGGCTTTGGTCAAACATTTGCTGTGCAAACCACGAACCCGACCAGCCTGCGCAGGGTTTCCTTGGTGCGGCTCTCGAGCGTGACGCATTCGTTCAACATGAACCAACGCTTTGCCGAATTGACCTTTACCACCACCGGCAGCGGGTTGAGCGTCACTGCACCAAGCACGGGAGACATCGCCCCGCCAGGACATTACCTGCTGTTCGTCATCAATGCCCAGGGCGTGCCGAGCGTTGGTAAAATCGTGCAATTGCGATAACGCCCTCCACCACGAGACTTGCGGTGCAAATACGCCGAAGCAAGCGATTGTGACCGTTACCTTTTGCCCGTTTCGTACCTGATCCGATCAATCCCTGGAGCCTTCCAACCCGGCAAGGAAAATGTAATGGTGTTCTCACCGCCTTCGAGTTCCAGGTTGACGCGCAGGCCGGTCACGGGTTCATCGCCGCTCGAGTGAACCCGCACAAAACTGTTCGCACCCGCGCCGGTGGTGATTTTCAAAAGGGCATCGGTTGAAATATTGCTGAAGTACACCGTGACCGGAACCGAACCCGTGCGCGAGACGAAAACTTCGTTAAAGGTGATTGAACCGGGGCCACGAATGTTGCCGACCAACGCCCCGCCCGAGCACTTCGCGCACTTTTTGATCATCGCCGGTTCCGTCAGCGTGTTGCTCGAGGATTCCGCCTCGAGTCGGATGACCGTTGTTGTTTCCAGCGGGAGTTTCGTGCCACGCAAACGCAGCATCACCGATCCATGCGCAGGAATGAATTGCGCCGTGAAACCCGTATCGAACACGCCGAGGTCTTGTCTGCGCCACAAATCTCGCACGTTCACGCCCGTCTCGAGCAATCCAAGGTCGGACCAGTTCACCTGCAGATCAGCGGCTTGATCTGCACGGTTCAAGAGCAGCACGGCGACACTTCCATCAAGAAGTGGTTTCGCCCAGACTTCGCTGGTTTGATGGCGACGAACGCGCACGCCCTGCGTATGGTCTGGTGAGTCTGATGCGCTTTGATTGACCGCAATTACCTCTGGATTGGTCAACGTCTCGAGCGTGATCGCATCCATGCCGTCGAGTCGATTGCCCGCCATCAACGGTGCGCTCATGATCGCCCAGAGGCCAAAGTGCGAACGGTACTCGAGGTCGTTCATGCCTGGACCACCCAGCCCGCCTTTGCCGTGATTGCCGACCATCAGCATGTCCGGGTCGTTGTACCGTCCGGGTCGGGCGTAACTGGCGTACAGGTTGTTGGTGTCCGCGATGCTCATCACGCTCTGGTTGCCGTTGCTCGAGGGCAGCGCGTGCGAATCCCACACGTCCAGGATGTCATACGTGGTGCGCCACAGGTCGCCGATGCCCGGAATCCAAGGTCGGAACCACCATGAGCAGACGCTGAGGGTGATCGGATGCCTCAGGCCCGAGAGTGCGGATCGCATGGTTTGGTACTGCTTCTGTTCGTCCAGCGAGGTGTAGCAATTGTCGTATTTCAGGTAATCCACGCCCCAACGCTCGAGTTGCAGCGCGTCTTGCTGTTCAAAATCTTGCGACGCAGGATAACCGGCACACGTTTTTGTCCCCCGAGACGAGTACATGCCAAATTTCAAACCCAGCGCGTGAATGTGATCCGCGAGCGCTTTGAGGCCGCCCGGAAATTTTTGTGGGTCCGCCTGCAAATTTCCCTGTGGATCGCGGGTCTTTGCGGCCCAGCAATCGTCCACCACCACATATTGGTAGCCAACCTCGAGCATTCCATTTTTGACCATCGCTTCGGCCTGGATTTTGATTTTGTTTTCGTCGATGTCGCAACCGTAAGCGTTCCAGGAATTCCACCCCATCGGTGGAGCATTCAATCGTTCAGCAGATTGTGCACTGGGTTGTGCACTGCCGAGCAGTAAGAATGCGAGAAATCCAAGCAAGTACGACGACTTGTTCATGCCGATCACGCTATCACCCAACGGTGGCAAGCTCGATCCGTTCATTCGGTATGCTCGAGCCATGAACGATCCAGCTTTAACGGCGGTGATGCTCGGTGCGGGCAATCGGGGTTTTGATGCGTATGGGCAGTGGGCGCTCGAGCACCCAGAACGTTTGAAATTTGTCGGCATTGCCGATTCCGATTCGGCGAAACTCGAGCGTTTCGGCACGACGCACGGAATTCCGCCCGAGTATCGTTTCGCGCGTTGGCAAGATTTGTTGGCGGCAAAACTCGCGCCCGCCGCGTTCATCGCCCTGCCGGATCAATTGCATGAAACCGCCGCGATGGAAACGCTCGGGGCTGGGTATCACCTGCTGTTGGAAAAACCCGTGGCCAGCACCCTCGAGGGGACATTGCGGGTGGCGAAAGCGGCGGAGGAATCTGGTAAAGTCGTGATGCTCGGCTACGTTTTGCGGCACACCGCCTTCTTTGAGAAAGTGCGTGAGATCGTGCGATCCGGGCGACTTGGGAAAATCATCACCCTTGAATGGCGCGAGAACGTCTCGAGCATTCACATGAGTCACTCGTTCGTGCGCGGCAATTGGCGCAGTCAGGAGACCTCGAGTCCGATGATCCTGGCGAAATGCTCGCACGACTTGGATTTGCTGGGTTGGGTCACAGGCAAACGCATCGCGCAGCTTTCCAGTTTTGGCAACCTCGAATATTTCCGACCCGAGAACGCGCCCGAAGGAGCGCCCGAACGCTGCCTGGACGGTTGCCCGCTGGAGGAGACGTGTGTTTTCCACGCCGCGAAAATCTACCTGACCGATTCGACCGAATGGCCCTCGAGAACGATCACCACAGATCTCAGTCTTGAAGGTCGCAGGCTGGCACTCGAGATGACCAATTACGGGCGTTGCGTGTACAAAGCCGGGAACGATGTTGTGGACAACCAAGTGGTCAGTTTCGCTTTCGAGGATGGCGGTACGGGAACCCTGACCATGCACGGCCACTCGAGCGTGGAAGGTCGCGCCATTCGCATCGATGGCAGCCAAGCAACCTTGCGCGGGATTTTTCGCAATGACCGCCAAGAAATCTGCATCGAACCACACGATCTCGAGGCCATGAATTCCGGGCGCGGCGAGGTGATCGAGCTTGACAACGATGCCGACGGTCATGGCGGCGGTGACGCGGGCCTCAGTCAAGCCTTTGTGCAGGCGGTGCTCGAGCAAGCCCGAGAGGCCACACATTCCATCCTCGAGTCGCACCTGCTGGCCTTTGCGATTGAACAGGCCCGCCTTGAAAATCGGGTGGTCAACATGACGGCATTCAGAATGCAATCAACCCAATAAAATCAACCGGGTAAAACCTCGAGCGTTCCGGTGATCGCTGCCAGGATCATCTCGTGCAATTCATCTGGGCTTTGGGTCGCGTCCAGTTTCAGGAAGCGTTCCGGTTCGGACTCGGCCAGCGCCAGAAAACCCTCACGCACACGTTTGTGGAAACCGATGTCTGTCCGCTCGAGCCGGTCGAGTTGACCGTTCGCGGCGGTGCGCTCAAGGCCCACCTGCGGGTCCAAATCGAGAAGCACCGTAATGTGCGGGCGCAAACCGCCGGTCGCCTCCCAGGTAACTTCATGCAGAAACTCGCGGTGCAACCCCCTGCCCCACCCCTGATACGCGAGGCTCGAGTCACTGAACCGATCACAGATCATGACGTGCCCAGCCTCGAGCGCCGGTCGGATTACATCGCGTACCAGTTGTGCCCGTGACGCGCTGTAGAGCAAGAATTCAGCAATCGGATGAACCTCGAGACTCGGATCGAGCAGCACTTCACGCACGCGGCTGCCCAAGGGTGTGCCGCCGGGTTCTCGCGTTAAGGTCACGACGTACCCGGCACGTTCAAGGGCTTGCGCGAGCCGTTTGGTTTGTGTGCTTTTGCCCGCACCGTCTGGGCCTTCAAAGGTGATGAACAATCCTGCCACGGGCGGCAGTATACGGGTTCTCGAGCATCGGGTCCTACCGGACTTTCCGCCCTCGAGACTTGAGTTACACTGAGCCATCATGCGCGTCAGCCTATTCGTCACCTGTCTTGGGGACCAGTTCGGTCCGAAAGCCGCCGCCGCCAGCGTGCGCCTGCTGCGTCAAGCGGGCTGCGAGGTCGATTTTCCCGAGGCGCAAACCTGTTGCGGTCAGCCTGCCTACAACGCCGGGTACATGAATGATGCTCGAGCCTTGGCCCTGCATTACTTAAATGTCTTTGAAAAGGCGCTCGAGAAATCCGAGTACGTGATCGCCCCGTCCGGTTCCTGCGGCGCGATGGTGCACCACTACCCGGAATTGTTTCATGGCGACAGCGTGAACTTGCGTCGTGCTTGGCATGTCAGTGAACGCACGCTCGAGGTGACGCAGTTCTTGGTGGACAAGCTCGGCGTGACCAGAACCGGCGCGGATTTGTCCGGCGTGCGCGTGGCGTATCACGATTCGTGTCACGCGATGCGCAACCTGGGCGTGCGTGAACAACCCAGAAAATTGCTCGTGGCGGCGGGCGCGGAACTCCTGCCCTGGGATGAAAGTTGCTGCGGTTTCGGTGGTCTGTTCAGCGTCAAATTGCCGGAACTCTCCAGCGCGATGATGACCCGAAAACTCGACAGCCTCGAGCATGATGCGACTGGGGCGCACGTCATGACCAGCACGGATTTGGGTTGCCTGCTGCAACTCGGTGGAGGTTTGGGTCGCAAGACCGGCGGGCCGAAAGTCGTGCATGTTGCCGAACTCTTGCTTGAAGGCAAAAAAATTCTCGAGCCCGTTTCAGATGCTGTAGGAGGTTGAGATGGAAATCAAGATTCACGATTTCGCGGACGCACATCGAATTGCACTCGAGAACACGCAGGTGCGCGGCGCAACCTTTCGGGCCACCGAGACCTTCAACACGCGCCGCGAACAGATGTACTCCGAACTCCCGGACGTTGAGGCGCTTAAGCAGTATGCCGCGACCGTCAAGGACCACACGCTCGAGCATCTGGATTTCTACCTCGGGCGTTTGACGGACAACATTGAGGCCCGAGGCGGGCAGGTTCATTTTGCCCTCGATGGCGAGGAGGCCCGCACGATCATTGCGCAGATTGTCAAACAGGCAGCCTCGCAATCCGGTACGACCACGGTGGTCAAGTCCAAAAGCATGGTGACGGAGGAGATCGAACTCAACCAGGCGCTCGAGGCCAGCGGTGCTCGCGTGATCGAAACCGACCTCGGCGAGTACATTTTGCAACTCGAGGACGAATACCCGAGCCACATCATCGGGCCAGCGATCCACAAACCCAAAGCCGAGGTCGATGCCCTGTTTCACAAGCTCTACGATGTGCCCCTGGGCTCGAGCGCCGATGTGCTCGCAGGCAAGGCCCGTGAGGTCATCCGCGAGGATTTCTTGCGGGCCGATGTCGGCATTTCCGGTGTGAATTTCGCGGTGGCCGAAACCGGCAGCATCGTGATTGTCGAAAACGAGGGCAATGCGCGACTGACGACCAGTTTGCCCAGGGTTCACATTGCGATCATGGGCCTCGAGAAGGTTATTCCGCGCATTCAGGACTTGGGCGTGTTCCTGAAACTCCTGCCTCGGGCAGCGACGGGCCAACGCAGCACGGTTTTTGTGTCACTGATCACCGGCCCCAAACGCGAACTCGAGCCCGAAGGCCCAGAAGAATTCCATCTGGTCGTGCTCGACAATGGACGCTCGAGCGTGCTGGCCGATGAGGAGATGCGGGCCAGCCTGCGCTGCATCCGCTGCGGGGCCTGCCTGAACACCTGCCCGGTGTATCAGCAACTCGGCGGTCACGCCTACGGCTGGGTTTATTCTGGACCGATTGGCAGCGTGCTCGATCCGGCGCTTTTGGGGCTCGAGGAGGCCAAATCATTGCCGTTCGCCTCAAGTTTGTGCGGTGCTTGCGGCGATGTCTGCCCGGTCAAGATTCCGTTGCCGCAAATGTTGGTCACGCAACGCGCTCGTGCGGTCGAAAAGAAATTGATGCCCGCCGCTGAAGCCGCCGGGATTGGAGCGTTTAAATTTGTGATGACGAACCCGAATGTGTACAAGTTCGCTTCACAGGCTGCACGTTGGATCAAATGGCCGGAGAACATGCCGCAATGGGGTATTCCGGTGCTCTCGAGTTGGCAGCAAGCGCGTGATTTCCCCGCACCGAAAGCACAATCGTTCCGTGACCTGTGGAAGAACGGTTTACAATCTGAACTCGCACCAATCAAGCCTGAACCCTCAAGCCATGTGCCTGAAAAGCTCGAGATCACCGCTGAATCCAAACAAGAATCTCGAGAGGCCGCAGATGATTGATTCCTCCTTTCGCTGTTGGAGCCACACATGAACCGCGAAGACTTCCTCGAGCGTGTCCGCAACGCCACGGGCCGCAGTCCAAAAGCGCCACCGATGCGTCCACCGTTGCCGCCCAAACCATCTGAACCACAATCTCTGACCAGCCTTGCCGAACGATTCAAACTCGAGCATGAACGGGTGCTCGGCGAGGTTCACGTGGTGCGATCACTCGAGGATGCGGGGCAGATGCTGGCGACCCTGCTCGAGGGTAAAACATCATTCATTCGCTCGAGCCACGAGATCCTGGATCAGGTTGGACTCGGGAAACTTACCGAGAATCTTCAAGCACTCGAGGCCAAAGACGCTGAAGTTGGGATCACCGGTTGCGAAGGTGGCATTGCTGCAACTGGATCGGTAGGATTCTCGTCCCACTGGGGTCGCCTCGCCGCGTTGTTGCCTTACCATCACATCGTTGTCTTGCGGGCCGATCAACTCGTGCCAGATGTTGAAGACTGGTACTTGAAACTTTCAATGACCGAGCTTCCCGGCGCGTGGGGCATGCACACCGGTCCGAGCAAAAGCGCCGACATTGAACAGACGATGGCGTTGGGCGTTCATGGTCCCGGAAAAGTCGATGTGATTTTGCTGCTCGAGGAAGCGGCAAATTGACAGAAAGAACCGTTTCACGTCAGGCTCGAAATTGGCCCCAAACCAACAATCGATAGCGCATCAAATGGTTTCGTCTCGAGCACCGCTTGCACATCCGTTAATGTGATGGCTTGCACGAGGTTCACACTTTCTTGCAAACTGCGGTACGTTTGCGATTCCAAATACTCCATGCCGAGTGCGAACAACCTCGAGTATGGCGTTTCGGCCCGCATGACCATCGCCACCGCGACCTTGCGTTTGGCCCGGTCGAGTTCTGCCTGGGTGATGCCATTCGCTTGCACGTCCTGCAAAACCTTGCGGTAGACCTCGAGCACCTCCTGCGCCCGTTCCGGGTCGGCGCTGATGTACCCGTCAAAATGCCCCAGACCGCCCTCGGCGTTGTGGTCCAAGCTGGCACTGTCCGCCAGGCCTTGATCGACGAGCGCCCAGTACAACCTCGAGTTTTCACCGTCCCCGACGATCACTCCGAGCACTCCGGCGGCGTAACGCAACGGGTCGGTGCTGGCGAATCCAGGGCACATCAGGGCGATGTGGGCGCGGTTGAATTTTTGCGTCTCGAGCATGCGAACGGTTGGTGTGGGTTTCAGGCTCGGATGTTCACGGCCTGTTTTGGCGGGCAGCCAAGTTGATGTCATGGCGCGAACCTGCTCGAGCGTCGCATCCCAATCGTAATTGCCGCTGACTCCGAGCGTGATGTTGTTCGGTGCGTAACGGCGTTCAAAATACTCGAGCATCTGGTCGCGCTTCAGGTCACGGATGCTCTCGCTCGTGCCGAGGATGCTCTGTCCGAGCGGGTGTGTGCCGAAATACTGTGGGCGCAATTCGTCAAACAAGGCGAATTCGGGCCGGTCTTTGTACATCTCGATTTCCTCGAGGATCACGTTTTTTTCGACATCGAAATCATCTGAGCGCAAGGCGGGCCGCATCATGGTCGTCAAGAGTCTCAGCAACCGTTCCTGGTATTCGGGCATGACTGCACCGTGGTAGGCCGTGACTTCCTCGCTGGTGAACGCATTGTATTTTGCGCCCATCGCGTCAAATTCGTTGTTGATCTCGAGTGCCGAAATCGCCTCGCTGCCTTTGAACAGCATGTGCTCGAGGAAGTGACTGACGCCAGAAACGTCCAGGGTCTCATCGCGGGAACCGGTGTTGACGAAGTAACCGATGGCGACACTTTTCGCGTCATTGTTGCGTTCACCGATCACGGTCAGGCCGTTTTCGAGGGTGGTGTGTTGGAATTCCATGACGGGCTCCTTCAGAGGATGGGCAATGGGCTAGTGGAAAGTGGCAGAAATGCCTGAGCATTTCTCGAGCAGAGCGAGTGACCAAAAGTGACGTGTCGGACGAGTTTGGAACCGATTGGAGCGATCCTGTCCGAAGGTGCATGATTAGGATCAAGAAACGAAGCGAAAATA
>JANOWZ010000277.1:0-31156 GCA_031418155.1 Deinococcales bacterium | reverse complement strand
GCGGTTCCGGCCAGGTAGAGGTTTGAGGATTCCGTCTCGCCGTCCTCGCTGCGGGTGGAGAGTTCATAAACCTGATCTCGAGCCGCTGGGAATTGACCGTGACCGTAAAATGCCTCCTCGCGGGCGTAACTGGGCACGCTGAGGAGATCAAACCCAGATTTTGCCAAATGATCCACGGCAAAGCGCAACAGTGACATCTCGAGCAAGGCCAGATCGCCACGCAAGGCGTAACTGCGCGTGCCGGAGACACGCCCGACGCGCTCGAGTTCGCCCCAACCGTTCTTGTCGATCAGGGCGACATGATCCAGCATTGGAAAATCAAAATCTCGAGGCTTGCCATGCGTGCGCGTTTCGACGTTGAAGCTGTCATCTGGGCCAATCGGAGCGCCCGCCCACGGAATTTGCGGCACTTTAAACAGCAGTACCCGCAATTTCGCCTCGAGATCACGCAAACTTGGCTCGAGTTCCGCCAATCTTGCCCCGAGTTGCTTGCCCTTTTCGATCAGCACGGCGCGTTCCTCGGGCGAGACTTTGCCACCCGCTTTGGCGTTGCGGTTGCGTTCGGCCTGAACCTCTTCGGTTTCGCGTTTCGCTTCCAACACCTGCCGGTCCAACTCGAGCAGTGCTGACAAATCCAATTTAATATTTTTGTCCGTGATGGCTTTCTGAACAATTTCCGGCTGTTCACGAATGAATTTCAAGTCGAGCATGGTTTTTCTCCTTGGTCAAAGTTTTCTCGAGACGCGATTCACGTCCCCGGATTTCGGGTTCTAAAGTGAGGTCCGGTCATCCTCTGTAGTCAAAACTTGGTTACACCAAGATTTTGACATGAAGGCCGGACGGCGTGAAAAATCCCCCCGCAGGGGGACTCGCTCGAGGACACAACCAGAATGACCAAGCGGATCGCTCGAGTCATGACGTGGTTGCGCTGTGGGCTCATGTGCCAGGAGTGTACCGTATTTGCGCAACCATCATGCTCGAGAACCTGTGACAAAACAGGTCTGTTCGAGAACCCAGGCCAGAACCCGTAGAATCCCGGCATGACTCGAGATTTCACGGTCGCGGTGTTTGTGATCTGGCAAGGGTGTGTGCTGTTGCATCCGCACCGCAAGCTCGGGTTGTGGTTGCCGCCGGGAGGTCACATCGACGCGAACGAATTGCCGGACGAGGCCGCCGTGCGCGAAGTGCTCGAGGAGTCCGGTGTACGAATCGTGCTCGAGGTGCGGCCCGCAATCACCCATGCGGCAAGCAATCCGATCTTGTTGGCGCAACCGCGTGGCGTGCAGCTCGAGGACATCGAACCGGGCCATCAGCACATTGACCTGGTGTATTTCGCCGAACCTGAATCCGGGTACGACGGGCGCATCTCGAGCGAGGGCAGTCCGTTTGCTTGGTACGCCGCCGCCGATCTCGAATCGCTCGGAGTTAGCGGTGAGGTGCTGGCCTGGTGTCGCTTGGCCTTCAGTGAATTGACCTGATCCGTTCGCGGAATCTTCGAAAAGCCCGAGCAATTTCTTCGAGGCGAATCCCTATCCTTTCCTTAACCGCGCCATTGAGCATCAAGCTCGAGTCGCCTGGAGGAAACCATGAAAACATTCACCGTCAGCACCTTCGCCATCCTCGCCCTGACCGTCGCCGGTTTCTTCGCGGCACGCGAAATGGCACTCGGATTCATCGGTTTGGTTGGTGTGGGCGCGTTGTGGATGGATTTCTTGCGGGTTCGCAAAGATGCAACCATCAAGCTCGAGTTTCCGGCCTTTTCTCTCGCATCGCTCGCGGTGATGGCGTTGTTCGTGCAGGGCTTCTTCGCAATCGGTGAAATAGCGATGGGCTTTACGGGATTGATCGGGCTGATCGGTATTTGCATGGATATTTCGCTTTTGCGGGCCAATCGCCTCGAGCCGATCCGTACCTTCAGCGTGCCAGTGATGGCCTTGATTGGCATGGTTTTGGGCGGCATCTTTAACGTCAGTGAGGTGGCAATTGGTTTCACCGGTTTGATCGGTTTGGTGGCACTCGTGTTCGACATTTCTCGCAAACCGAGCGAACACAAATCATCAGAAAACGGGCCGCTCGAACCACAAATCGTTTCGGACCTCGAGTTGATCCGGCAGGATGTGCCTCGAGCCTGATTCGATTTCTAAAATTGAAAGTGGAGCCGAAACTTGCTCGCCTCCACTTTTTTTGCTGGCCTGGTTACTTCAAAAACTCGAGCGCAATCTTGTTGAACTCCTCGAACGCCTCGTCATTCGGAATCGCTCGGGCCTTCAAAATTTTTAGAGGTACGTCTCGAGCCTTGATGAAATCCTGTGCGTAATTGACCGACGTGAACAGATCATCCGAACCCCAAACCAGCAATGTCGGTTGCTTCGTTTGCGGCCAGAGTTTCGTGACATCCTGATCCAAGAACCCCGAGAAGAACGAAAACGGTGCGTACTGCTTATTGGGTCCGTCAAGGTTGCGTTGGTACGTCTCTGTGACCTCCGGGGTGACGCGCCGCCAATCCAAGTAAACATAATTGTACAAGAAGAAATTCAGGCCGCCCTCGCCTTTTAGGACACCAAAGGTCAGGCCACCGACCGGGGTGTTGGCAAACAGGTTGTACGTCTCGAGGTCCTTGGATTGGTTGCGCGTGAAGTTCAGGCTCGGGTCGTAACCGGTCGGGTTGCACAACAGCAATTGCTTGACCAGTTCCGGGTGCTCAACCGCGATGCGAATCGCATAATCCGATCCGAGGCTGCCACCGACCAACGCGGCGGGCGCTTTCACGACCTGACGCAAAAGTTGTTCGACCACACCGGCATACAAATCGTTGGTGTAGCGCATGGCCCGAGCACCGGAACGGGCAAAACCTGGAAAGTCGAACGCATACACGCGGCGCGTCTTGGCGAGGCTGGCGGTGTTCTCACGAAAGAGGTGACTCGAGTTGCCTGCACCAATGCCATGAATGAACAACACTGGCGCGAACTTGCCATTCGTCGGGCCACCCGCCTCGTAATACACACGTTCACCCTCGAGCGTCACAAAATGGCTTTCGGTCATTCCGGGCAGGCGCGGCATCGGGGGCATTTCGGCGGTGGTTGCGACGGGCGCACAGGCGGCCAGCGCCAGCGCAAAGATCAGAGCGGCAAGAATTTTCACCCCTCAAGTGTGAACGGTTTTGCGCCAACAAATCAGGCTCGAGGTCTCAGTGTTGCCAGACTCCGCAGCCCAGATTTGTACTCGAGGTCGATTGCGATAATCGGATTTGAAAACAAGTTGTCTCGCAGCAACCTTTTCAGGGTAGACTAGCCATTCATGCGTGCTGCATGAGGCTTAAAGCTTGACATACCGTGTTTATCAGGGTAGTGTTTCGCCGAAAGGGGAAAATATGACAAATCGTTCTGGTAAGGCCGAACTGGTGGATGCCGTCTCAAGCAAGACCGGCATCACGAAAAAGGATGCAAGCGCAGCAATCGACGCTCTCGTTGAGGCTGTTCTGGCGCACGCGAAAAAGGGAACGGTCACGATTCCCGGCCTGGGTGGTTTCAGCGTGATCAAAACCAAAGCCCGTACCGGAGTCAAACCCGGCACGAGCGAGAAAATCAAGATTGCGGCGGGCAAACGCTTGAAGTTCAAAGCGTCCAGCACCGTCAAAGCGGCAATCTAAGCATCGAACTCGATTCAAAACCGTCTGGCCTCTCGAGGTTGGGCGGTCGTTGTTTTGGGCAGAGGAAAGATCAAATTAACAGAAGAGGAACGTAAAACCCAGATGCTCGAGACAGCCTGTTTTACTTTCCTCTTTCCTCTTCTGTTACTCGCCCTCTTCGTCTGAAAGCGCAGGTAACGTCACCGTGAAATGCGCACCGCTGCCGGGATCGTTCTGCGCGGCGATCTCGCCGTTGTGCGCCCGCACAATCTGCGAAGCAATCGCCAAACCCAGGCCAGAACCGCCGCCGGGACCTCGGTAGAATTTTTCAAACATGCGCGGCAAGACTTGCACCGGAATGCCCGGACCATCGTCGCGGACGTGCAACTCGAGGGTGCTCCGAATCTCTCGTGCACCAGGCACGATGGGTTTCTCGAGGCGGCGGACCTCAATGTGAACACCCTCGGCGGGATTGACCGGCGCACCCTCGAACCGCGAGACGGCCCGCACCGCATTCGCCACGAGGTTGCGCGTCAGTTGTGAGAGCCGATCTGGATCACCAATCATCTCGAGGTCCGGGTCCAATTCCACACTGATGCCAGGAAATTCTCGGGCGACGTTCTGTGCGACCTCACCCAGATCGACCAAGTGTGGCACGATCTCCTGAACGATCTCGCCACGTGAAAGTTGCAACACGTCGTTCACCAGCCGGTTCATCGAATCGGTCACACGCAACGCATCCTCGAGCGCCGCGTGCGGGTTCGGGTCTCGTAAGGCCCGCCGCAGGTAGCCTTGCAAGGCTGTCAATGGGGTGCGCAACTCGTGGGAAGTTTCGGCCAGGAAGACCTTTTGCGCCTCGAAGGCGCGTTTGAGCCGCCGCACCAGTTGATTCATGGTCGCGGTCAGCAACCCCAACTCGTCTCGAGGCCCGGTGTAACGCAATGGCTCGAGGTTGTGCTCATCGAGTTTCGTGGCTTGACGGGCCACCTCGATCAGTGGGCGTAAGCCAGCGCTGGCAGCGAAGTACCCGCCTGCCAGTGCGAGCAGCGCCAGAATGCTGGTGACAATGAAAATGGTCGTCGTCACCAACCTCGAAATCGTCAAGATGTATGTTGCATCGGCAGAGACAGCCAAGATTTTGCGTGCCTTGAGTGATCCAACCAGTACATCGATGGGTTTGAGCACCACCCGAACCGGTTGAAGCCCTCCTTTTTGCTGGTCCTGTCCCCAAAAGGTGTCCACGTAACGGGCCTCAAGCACTTTGAGCCTGGGAATCGGAATGCTCGCCCCACCAAAATGCTTGCCATCCACGTCGTAAAGCTCAAACTTGGTCACAGCGATGATGCTGTCCGTCAGGTAAAGGTTGCTTATGTCGGTGCCATCAAAGAACGTCTGAATTTTTTGCGCATTCTGATCGAGCAAATCACGCTGATACCGCTCGAGGGTACTGTTGACAATAAAACTGATTGAACCCGCCAGAATCGCCGCAAAGATCAGTAGGAGCGCCGCTGTGCCCAATCCAATCCGCCATTTCAAACTCAAACCACGGGTTCTCGGGCCAGTTTTGGATTCGCTCAGGCGCTCGAGGTCATCAGGCTCGAGGCCGATGTTCGCGCCGGAACTCGAGAAGGCTGGAAGGTCTTCGCGCACCCGGCTTTGGCCTGCGGTGCGCGATTCGTCCGGTTCGTTTGTGGTGTGACCTGAAGCCATAAGCCTCGCTTGCGCTGACTGCGCTCAATTTATTGGGCTTTGAGTGCGTACCCGATGCCGCGCACGGTGCGGATCACGCCGTAGCCGTTAACGTCACGCAATTTGGAACGGATGTTCGCCATGTGCACATCGACGACATTCGAGTTGCTCGGCAGGTCCTCGCCCCACACGCCACGTTCGATCTCCTCGCGGGTGTAGACACGGCCCGGTTGACGCGACAGGAACGAAAGCAAATCAAACTCGCGTGGCGAAAGCCGAACCTCTTTTTGCGCGTAACGGCACAGGCGTTTTTCCGGGTTGATCTCGAGTTCGCCGAGCACGACCGCCTCGCCACCACGTTGCTTGCGCAATTGCACCTTGACGCGGGCCACCAGTTCGTCCGGGTGGAACGGTTTGGTCAGGTAATCGTCTGCGCCACCCTCGAGCAGACTGACTTTGGTGTTCACCGCGTCCATCGCGGTTAAAACAATGATGGGCGTGTCGGATGTTTTGCGCAAACGCCGCGCAATTTCCGCGCCGTCCAAGTCCGGCAAACCCAAATCCAGGATCACCAAATCTGGGTTGGATTCACGCGCCATCGTCAGGCCCGAGATGCCATCGTGCGCGGTCAAGGCCCTGAATCCGGCCTCCTCGAGTTCCAGCGCGACGAGTTTCGAGATGTCAGCATCGTCCTCGATGATCAAAATGGTTTGAACCTCACTCATCGTGCTCCCTTTCTTTCATGGGCCTTCCAGGATCAGCCTACAGAATTGGGCGATTACAATCGATTGCAACGGCTTTGGTTTGACAAACAAAGTTGCGCCTTCGTTTGTGTTGCAACGGAGTTGCACCCCGTTTGCATTGCGGATGGTCTTGAGTGTACCAGTCAATCGGGGGTTCTGACCCCAACCCTGATGTACAGTTTGGCCTGCGTCATTTTACGGTTCATTTTTTACTGTCCTTGAATTCGACTTTGACACCATACGCTTCACGCATGACCTGCGTGAACGACACGCGATCTCCTGCCTCCTCGAGCGTCACGTCCATGCCGGATTCGGCCACGCTACCAGAGAACGAAAGCAAATCTGCCGTTCCTTTTTCGCTGATCCCAATCCAGACTTTGACCCGCACAAACGGTGGCAACCGCCCGCCAGAGGTCGCCATGACCAGGGTTTTGGCCTTGACGGTGCCGCTCGAAAGCACGCTTTGCAATTCGTCACGCAAGATGCGCACTTCGCTGCCATCCGGCACGTTCGGTAAATCCGGCAGGCCCGGTGCTGCGGCCCCACCAAGTCCGGTCAGGCCACCTGTGCCCAGCGCGATTGTGTTCAGCGCGAGCATCATCAACAGGGCGGTTGTGAAACGGACGAACTTCATGGCCCGAGGTTATCGTGTTTTCGCAAGACAGAAACGCGATTTTCGTAAAGTTCATTAAGATTCTCATGTGACCTGCGTCACGTTATGGCCAATGGGTTCGGACGGTTGCTCGAGCACACGGGCTGCAAATGCGCAGATTTGCACTTGCAAGAACGCCAAACACCGTCTATACTCCCGTTCGGTTCGGGGCTTAGCGCAGTCTGGTAGCGCACTTGGTTTGGGACCAAGGGGTCAGAAGTTCGAATCTTCTAGCCCCGACCATCGAGAAAAGGCAAGACCCAGACCCCGCGAAAGCGGGGTTCTTGCTGTGGACACAATCCCTATGCTGAGCACCGTTCTCGAGGTCCATCCCAAAAGCCATTGGACCATCGCACACATCATGTGCTTGGTTCGTGCGCTAGAATCCGCAGCAAAGCATTCCACCGACCAACCCGGCCAGACACTCAACTCTTTTCAAGGAGAACCAGCATGTCCAACCTGACCTCGACCCAACTCAAGCACTTCCTCGAGCATGGTTTTGTGGTCGTGCCAGCCCTGTTCTCCGAATCCGAGGTCGCGTTTTACCGCGAGCATTACACGCAAAAACGCCTTGAGCGGGCGTACCCCGGCGATGACGCGGGCGTGGATTCTGCCAGCGATGATCCTTTGAAAAAATTTCCACGCATGATCCACATGCACCATTGGGACGACCACAGCATGAATTATCTGCTCGAACCGCGCATCCGTGAAATCCTCGCGGCGTTCGTCGGAACCGATCCTTACGCCGTGCAAACCATGCTGTACTTCAAACCCGCCGGGGCTCGAGGGCAGGCGTTGCATCAGGACAATTTTTATTTGCGGGTGCAACCCGGAACGTGCCTCGCGGCATGGACGGCCCTGGACGATTGCGACGAGGAGAACGGCTGCATGCAGATGGTGCCCGGATCGCACGATTGGCCAATTCTGTGCCCGGTCAAGGCGGACACGAGCGCCTCGTTCACCGATGTCACCGTGCCACTCCCGGAGGGTACGCCCATCGAACCAATCCGCATGAAGGCCGGTGACACGCTGTTCTTCAACGGTTCGATTGTCCACGGTTCATTCCCGAACACCAGCAACGACCGCTTTCGTCGCAGCCTGATCGCGCATTACGTGCAGGGTGATGCCGAACAGATCGGGCAATGGTACAACCCGGTCATGCGCATGGATGGCAGCATCCTCGAGCTTGAACAAAGTCCAGGCGCGACCAAATGCGGCGAATGGGTGGAAACCGAGGGCCATCCAGAGATTGCAGTGACGAGCACATACAACTTGGAAGCCAACGTCCACGATTAAAAAGTTGTAGGGTGCCGCTCTTGAGCGCACCATCTGCGCAACGGTGCTAAAAAGAAAGGCTCGAGCATCCAAACTCGAGCCTGCTTCCGTGATCTGATTTTGTTACGGCAGCATGGAACGGTGCACGCTCACGGCAGCATGAATCTTGACGCGAACGCTTTGACATCGGCTTTGACAGCTTCGCTGTCCTCGCCCCTCAAGGCCCGGTCGATCAATTCGGCAATCTTTGGCATGTCCGGTTCAGTCATTCCGCGTGTGGTCACGGCTGGCGTGCCGATGCGAATGCCGCCACCGTGAATCATTTTTTCCGTGTCGAACGGCAGCGTGCTTTTGCTGATCGTGATGTGCGCCGCGTCCAGCAGCTTTGTGGCTTTGGAACCGTTCAAACCCTTCTCGCGCAAGTCCAGCACGAACATGTGGTTGTCCGTGCCGCCTGACAGCACGCGGTAGCCCATGTCCTGGAAGACTCGAGCCAACGCTTGCGCGTTCTTGATGATCTGAGCGCTGTAGGTTTTGAACTCCGGCTTTAACGCCTCGGCGAAGGCAATCGCTTTGCCCGCGATCACGTGCTCGAGCGGGCCGCCCTGATGCCCTGGGAAAATCGCACGGTCAATCTTTGTGCCGATCTCGAGATCGTTTGACAAGAGCAAGCCCGAACGTGGTCCGCGCAAAGTTTTGTGCGTGGTCGTGGCGACAATGTGCGCGTATGGAATCGGGCTGGGGTGCAATCCAGCCGCGACCAACCCGGCGATGTGCGCGATGTCGGCGAATAAAATCGCTCCCACTTCGTCCGCAATCTGGCGAAACGCAGCGAAATCAATCGTCCTCGAGTACGCGCTGGCCCCGGCGATGATCATTTTCGGTTTGTGCTCCAAGGCCAAAGCGCGAACATCCTCCATTTCAAGGCGTTCTGTGTCCTGACGGACTTTATAACCGACAATCTTGTAGCGCAAACCTGAAAAATTCACCGGGCTCCCGTGCGTCAAATGCCCACCGTGTGAGAGGTCCATGCCGAGCACCGTGTCGCCCTGCTCGAGCAACGCGCCGTAGACCGCGAGGTTGGCGCTCGAGCCGGAATGCGGTTGCACGTTCGCCCAGGCCGCACCAAAGAGTTCCTTGGCGCGATCAATCGCCAGCGTTTCGATCTGGTCAATCACCTCGCACCCGCCGTACCAGCGTTTGCCCGGATAGCCCTCGGCGTACTTGTTGGTCAGAATGCTACCGACCGCCTCACGCACAGCAGAGGAAACGAAATTTTCGCTTGCGATCAACTCAAGACCGTCACGTTGACGGTTGTGCTCAAGTTGGATCAGGTCAAAGATTGGATCGCGGGTGGTGACAGGTATTTGTGATGCGCTGGGTTCGAGTATCTGGGTCATGCGGGCCTCCGGGTGCTTCACGAAACGGTGGCTCGGCTCGAGCCTTTGGGAGAAGTCTATCAAGCATCACCGGTAAACTCGAGAGCGAGGTGTCCCCAGTTGAGTCACATTCATTTTGAGTCCGTTGGCAACAACCTCGAGCCTTGTCTGGACTTGATGCGGGCGTACTACGAATTTGACGGCATCGACTTCGATCCGATCCGAGCAAGACGGGCACTCGAGCAAATGCTGCGTGAGGACCACGGGCGGGCCTGGACAGTGCATCTTGAAGGGCAACTCGAGGGCAAACTTGCGGGCTACGTGGTGATCCTCTGGGGGTTCAGCCTCGAGTACGGCGGGCGGGTGCTCGAGATTGATGAATTGTTTATTCAGACCGAATTTCGTGGGCTCGGTTTGGGCAAGGCCATCCTTGCGTTCGTCGAAGCGCAGGCCCGTGAGGTTGGCGCGGTTTTGTTGACCCTCGAGACGGAATTGGAGAACGAGAATGCGCGAACGTTTTATGGCAGGCATGGCTTTACCGAACTGATGCGCAGACTGATGCGCAAACGATTGTAAACCAGAGACCAAAAAATGCACTTCTCGCGCTTGGCACGCCGAAAATGCACAACCTTCGGTGTGGTTCGCCCCTAGAATCAAATTGGCTACATTTCATCCTGCGTTCACATTGAACCGACACAACCAGGGAATGATCTGCGCCCTGAAAATAAACCTGAGAACCCATGCCACCCACCGACCGAACCCTGAAATCCAGACTGCGTGAACTCGAGGCCATCGAGGCGATCACGCGCAGTTTGCGTGACGCGCAAACCAGCGACCAGATTGCCGAGATGCTGGTGCTTGAGACGATCCAACTGATGCACTCGAGCCACGCGACGGTGCTGATCGAGTTTGAGGATGGACGGCTCTGGCCTCGCGCCTCAAATGGGTTGTTCGCGCCGATCTCACCGTTCTCGGTCATCACCAGCGGCCCCGGCCTGGATGCCCTGCGCACCGGTGAGGTTGTCTACAGCGACGAGGCCC
Organism: Deinococcales bacterium; assembly: GCA_031418155.1. Taxonomy (GTDB): domain Bacteria; phylum Deinococcota; class Deinococci; order Deinococcales; family JAAFIG01; genus JANOWZ01. The sequence continues at coordinate 20,749 of JANOWZ010000277.1, read as the reverse complement.
TGAGCGAAGAGAGTTTCGGTGATCCGTTCAGTTTCGCCACGCCCGGACACGCGCAACTCTATGCGCCAATGCTGACCTCGAGCGGCAAACCTTTGGGCGTGCTGATCAGCGCCCGAGATTTGGAAATCAGTTTCGATGACCTGGACAACCGGATGCTCGGATTGATCGCCGAGACCGCCGCGCTCGCGCTCGAACGGGTCCGGGCGCTCGAGCATTTACAAAGCCAGGTTTTTGAGAGCCAAGCGCTCTTGGAGATTTCGCAACTCCTTGAACGCGCCGATGAGGATGCGATTCCGCTGGCGCTCGAACGGATCATGAGCTTGGTCGCCGCCGATGTCGTGACCATCACCGAACTGAAATCTGGTTCGATTCGCGTCTTGCACAGCGCCGGAACGCCCAACCCCGGCCTGAACGGATTCCTGCAACGCGGCCTGAGCCTGCTCGAGGCTGAAGGACTTCAACTGCCACATGCCGGCACGCTCGAGTTGTCCGACACCGATCCGCATCCAGCCGCCGTTTTAATGCGCAGCGCGGGTGTCAAAACCGTCTACACCGTCCCGTTGCAGCACGATCCGTACCGGGGCATGGCTGTCTACCGCCTGAAACGCTGCGAACCGTTCACCGGGGGGCAACGCCGTTTGCTCGGTGCGGCGGCCCCAATCCTGGCGGCGCTGCTTTCAAGGTTGGACCGGTTGCAGGCGCTCGAGGCGGCCCATGAGGGCGCACTGCGGGCGATTGGCATGGCGCTCGAGTTGCGCGACCATGAAACCGGCGGGCACACGGATCGAGTCACACAACTCGCAGTCAGGCTGGCACAGCGGCTCGGGTTGAGCGCCGAACGCATCAAATGGGTGCGTTGGGGCGCGTACCTGCACGACATCGGCAAGTTTGGGGTGCATGACAGCATCCTGCTCAAACCCGGCCCGCTGACACCGGAGGAACGCCAGCTGATGCAGGGTCACGCACAATCCGGCTACGACCTGGCCGCCGACCTTCCCTTCCTGCCCGAAACCGTGCGTTTGGTCGTGTTGCACCACCATGAACGCTGGGATGGCAACGGTTACCCGTACCGCATCGGCGGCGAAGAAATTCTGCTCGAGGCACGCATCTTTGCCGTCTGTGATGTCTTCGATGCCCTGACCAGCGCCCGACCGTACAAACGCGCCATGAGCGTCGAACGTGCCATCGAGGAACTGCTTGTCTCGGCGGGCAACGGTCATCTCGAGCCAAGGTTGGTGCTGGCGTTCAAAAAAATGGTTCTCGGTGAACAACCCGCGGACTCACGTCCGCTTCAGGCAGACCCAATTCAGGTAGAACCTGTGCAGGCAGAACCAGCCAAAGCCGAAAACATCAACTGACCTCGAGCTTTAACTGATCTGCCTCAAACCCGAAAACCTGCCCGACGCGCCGAACGCTGCGATGGCAGCGCCTCAAGGTGCTTGGCGAGTTGCTCGAGCGAACGCAAATTGTGCACCGGCAAGAAATCATCCACGAATGGCAGCGCCGCCAGCAGGCCTCGAGTTTGCGGTTGAAACCCTTGCGTACCGATCAATGGGTTGAGCCAGATCAGGCGATGACAGGTTTTTTGCAATCGTTCCATCGCCTTGCCCAATTGTGCTGGATCGCCCTGATCCCAACCGTCCGAAATCACCATCACCACGCTGCCACGCCCGAGCACACGCTTCGCCCATTGCCGATTGAAATTCGTGAAACTCTCGCCGATCCGAGTTCCGCCCGACCAGTCACGCACGTCTTTGCCGACCTGATCGAGTGCCGCATCGACATCTTTGCGCTCGAGGTTTTTCGTGATCCGCGTCATGCGCGTGCCGAATGCAAACACTTCCACTTTGCGCCGTTGCCCGCGCCTCGAAGCCTGTGTGAGGGTGTGCATGAAATGCAACAACATCCTCGAGTAGCGTTCCATGCTGCCCGAAACATCCGCCAGCACAATCAATGGGCGAGGTTTGGTTTTGCGATCCCGCCACTCGAGCCGCAACCATTCGCCGTCGTGCTTGAACGCCTGCCTCATGCTGCGTCGCCAATCGAGCCGTTCACCTCGGGCCGCCGCCTGCAACCGGCGCGTGCGACGCTCACCGACCTGCCAAGAAAACCGCGTCAAGAGTTTGCGTGCCGCCTCGAGTTCTGCCGGACGCATGACATCAAAACGCTTGGTTTTCAAAACCTCGTCGGTCGAGAACGTCAGCGACCGATCCAGCAATTCTTGCGGCGGGCCATCCGGTTTTGATTCATTGCTCGAGCCCGGCTCACGCACCTCGGCGGGACGGGCAGGATTCTTTTTGGGTTGCGGGAGTTTCATTTGATTCAGCAACTCGTCAGGAATGCCACCCATGCCCAACTCACGCCAGAATTTCACGAACGCCACCTCGAACTTTTGAATGTCCTCGCGTCGGCACACCAGACAGGCTCGAGCCGAATCCTTGAATGCGACCGGATTCACCAGTGAAATTTCCGCCAGCGCATGCACGAACAAGGCCGTCTGAGAAGGTGTCACCAACACGCCAGACTCTCGCAATTCCCGAGAGAACTTCACGGCATGACCCACCAACTGCCCGCCTGAAACCTCGAGCTTTGATTCCCAGGTCATACCGGTTGGGCTCGGGCCAACAAATCTTGGGCGGCGGCCCGTGCCCGCACAATGTCATCCTGGTATTTCAACAGTGCACCCATCGTGTCCTCAATTGCGTTCGGCTCGAGGCTGGTGACATCCAACGCCATCAATGATGCCGCCCAGTCGAGCGTTTCGGCAATACCCGGAGCCTTGTACAACTCGAGGCCGCGCAACTCCTGCACGAACGCCACGACCTGCCGCGAGAGGACATCGGGAATGCCTGGAACTTTCTCGAGCACAATCCGCAATTCCTTCTCGAAACTCGGGTAATCGATCCAGTGGTACAGGCAGCGACGTTTGAGCGCATCGTGAATCTCTCGGGTTCGGTTGCTGGTGATGATCACGACCGGCGGAATCTCGGCGCGAATCGTGCCGACCTCCGGTACGCTGATTTGCCATTCGGACAGGAACTCGAGCAGGAACGCCTCGAACTCCTCGTCCGCCCGGTCCAACTCATCAATCAACAAGACAGATGCCTTGCCATCGTGCGCCTCGAGTGCCTGCAAGAGCGGGCGTTTGATCAAAAACTCACTCGAGAAGACCTCGCGTTTCACCTTGTCCGTGTCGCGTGAACCGCTCGCCTCGAGCATCCTGATCTCCAGCATTTGCCGTTTGTAATCCCACTCGTAGACCGCCGAACTGACATCCAAGCCCTCGTAACACTGAAGGCGAATCAACCTCGAGCCGAGCAAATTCGAGAGTACCTTGACGATCTCGGTTTTACCGACGCCCGGTTCACCCTCAAGAAACAATGGTCGGCCCAATTTCAAGGCCAAGAACACAGCCGTCGCCAGTGGACGGTCTGCGATGTACTGGTGCGCCTCGAGCGCGGAGAGCACTTCGTCGATGGATTGAGGTTGCATGGGGGCAGTCTAACGGGAAGTCTGGATTGCAAATCAGACTCGAGGTACGAATCCAGGCTTTGGCAGTTTTCAAAGAAGCTGCGCTTGAGCCTGACCTCACCCTGCTCGAGAACCCGTGAGATTTGAGCCTTTTTCCCTTCCGAGAAGTACAGAGAAGTACAAACGTCAGTACGCCTGTGAAAAACAATCAGGTAGATTGACCCGCAACGCCGATACTGACCTTATGCCAACGCCTGCCGCCACCCTCGAGCCGCAAACCACGACCTGCTGCATTGTCGGTGGCGGTCCTGCCGGGGCGATGCTGGCCTTGCTGCTCGCCCGCCGTGGCGTGAACGTGCGTTTGCTCGAGGCGCACCGGGATTTTGAACGCGCCTTCCGTGGCGATTCGATCTACCCGACGGTGCTCGAGGTCATGGATTCGCTCGGATTGAGTGAACGCCTTCACGCACTGCCGCACGCTCGAGCACAAACGATTCGGGTCGTGACCGAACACGGGCCGATCACGATTGGCAGCTTCGGACGATTGCGCGGTCGCTTCCCGTACCTGATGATCTTGCCACAATCGCGCTTCATCGAATTCGTGATCGAGGAAGCCAAACGTTACCCGAATTTCAGCCTCGAGTTTGGCGCTCGGGTCGAGGCGGTGCTTGAGGATCACGGCACGGTTCGCGGCGTGCGCTACCGGCAAGATGGTGCGACCCACGAATTACAGGCCGATCTGACGGTTGGTTGTGACGGTCGCGGCTCGAGGATTCGCACCCTGTCCGGCCTCGATTCAGAATTGGTCAGCACCGCCCCGGCCACGGATTTACTGTGGCTGAGCGTGCCGCGACAAAATGGTGCAACACGGCAGGAAGTTGATTTGCACATCGGTCACGGACATTACCTCGCCATCCTCGAGCATGCGCAGCATTGGCAGGTCGGGTACGGGATTCCCAAAGGTCAGTTCAGAACCGTGCGTGAGGCTGGCCTCGAGTCATTGCGAGTCTCGATTGCGAAACTCGCGCCGTGGTTGGCTGGGCCGCTCGAGGGCGTGACGGATTGGTCGCAAGTGCAGTTGCTTTCGGTGCAAACCAGCCACTTGAAACGCTGGGCGAAACCCGGATTGCTGCTGATCGGAGATGCTGCCCACACCATGTCACCGATGGGTGGCGTTGGCATCAACTTGGCGATTCAGGATGCGGTCGTGGCGGCGAACTGCATCACCGCTCCCCTGCTCGAGCATCGATTGAACTTGCGCGATTTGCAGGCCGTGCAACGCGAACGCGACTGGCCCGTGCGTTTCACCCAAACGTGGACGCGAGTCCTCGAGAAGCAACTGGCACTCTCCATGAAATCTGCACCCTCGAGATTCGTGATTGTTGCGCTGCGATCCCTGATGAGCGTTCCAGCCATGAGCCACCTGCTGACTTGGGTGATCGCGTATGGCCTGCGACCGCCACGGGTGCTCGAGCCTGCTGGTGAAGTCGTTCAGCCAGTGTTGAATGCTCAAGTGAACCCGTAGGGTGCCGCTCTTGAGCGCACCGTTTGTGCTACCCGTAAGGCTCAACCCTCGAGCTTGATTTTGGGCAGCAGGCGTTTGAGCGGCGCGGGGAGCCACCAATTCCATTCGCCCGCCACGACCATGACCGCAGGCACCAGCACGAGCCGCACCAGCGTCGCATCAAGCAACACGGCCACGAACAAACCAAGGCCGATGGCTTTGTTCGCCACGACATCGCCACCGATGAACGCGGCGAAGACGATCAACATGATCGCGGCGGCGGAGGTGATCACGCCTGCGCTGCGCTCAAGTCCAGAGCGCACGGCGGCGTGGGCATTTAAGCCGTGATGGTGGGCTTCTTGAATCCTCGAGAGCAGGAAGATTTCGTAATCCATCGAGAGGCCGAAAGTGACAGCGAACATCAGCAGTGGCAGTGTGGAATCAATCGCGTTGGTGTCTGCGGGCACGCCGAAGAACCCGGCAAGCCAACCGTGTTGGAAGATCAGGGTTAAGACACCAAAGGCGCTCGAGACGGTCAGGGCGTTGACCAGGATGGCTTTGAGCGGAATCAGCAGGGATCGGAAGGCGATGGCGAGCAGGATGAAGGTGGCGGCAAAAACAAACGCGACTGCGAGCGGGAACGAACCGGTCAGGACATCGCTGAACTCTTGGTTGTTGATCGGATTGCCACCAACAAATGCACGTGAAAATCCGGCGTCTTTCGCCTCGAGTCGCAAGCGATTTTCCCAGGCTCGAATTGTGGTTGGATGCACCGGGGCTTTCGGCACGACGCTGAGGTGCAAGTAGCGCCGGTCACGGCTGACGGAGGCGGCAGACAACGCGGCGAGATCGCCTAGGCCACCGGAAGCAAAATTGCTGCGGGCCATCAGAAATGGCGAGACCACCAAACGCACGTCGGGCCAACTCGAGAGTGCAGCATCGAGCCTGCGAAATCCGGTTCGGGTTTTTGCGTCAAAAGCATTCTCGCGCCCCAAATCCACGATCAGTTCAAACGTATCGATGGCTCCGCCCAACTCGAGCGGACGGATCAACTCGAGCCCGCGCCGCGATTCGATCTGACTGGTCAGACCGAACGCGCCGGTGTAAGCGAAACGCATTCCAGTCGCGGGCCAAGCGAGCGCGACGAGCAACGCGATCACGATCAGGCTCGAGAGCCACGGACGACGCATGACGCGATCCGCCCATGAGCCCCAAAACGGACTGACCTGCGCACTCGAGGTCAGGCGAAACGCAAACCGGCGTGGCGAATTGATCCGAGGCCCGAGCAAGGACAACGCGGCAGGCACGGCGGTCAACGAGGCGAGCACGGTAATTGCCACGACCGCAATGCCACCAATGCCCATCGACCGCACAAACGTGTGATCCGGTACGAGCAGCGCCATTAATGCAATGACCACGGTCAGGCCACTGAAGGCAATCGAACGACCGGCGGTGCGGATCGTCTGCGCGGCTGCATCCCTCGGCCCGAGACCGGCGGCGAGTTCCTCGCGGAAACGGTTGACCATCAACAATGCATAATCGATGCCCGCGCCCAACCCGAGCAGTGTGATCACACTTTGGGCGAAACTCGAGACGACCATCACGTGCGTCAGTGGGTACAGCAGCGCCAGACTGATCGTGATGCTTGCCGCACCAACTGCAAGCGGCACACAGGCCGCGACCAAGGCTCCGAACGCCAAGACGAGCACCAGCCCGGTCAGTGGCAGCGCAGTCAGTTCGCTCTGCTTCGTGTCCGATTCAGCATGAACGATGAAATCATGCGTCACGGCGCTCGAGCCGGTCACAAGCAATTCCGTGTCCGGGATTTTTGCGGCCTGAGCTTCACGGCGAATCGCATCGATCACGGGTTCAGGCTGGTCATGGCGCGTCTCGAGAAGCGTGGCGGTCACGGTCAAATCTTCGCTTTGCAACCGCAAGAGGCTCGGCGCGTCGAAACGGGTCAGGCGGCGCACGCCGTCCAAAGTCTCGAGCTTGCGAACCAGTGCGGCATAAGGCCCGAGAAACCTGGGATCATCACTGCGTAAGCTCGAGCGCGAGACCAGCACCGTGCGTTCTGCCGGTCGCACTCCGAACCGATCCTCGAGCAGTGTTGAAACAAGATCGGCCTGACTGCCACGAATTTTGGTGGCGCTCGCAGTCAAACGTTCCGGCAGCAGAATCGAGACGGGAATGGCCGCAACGAGCAGTACCGCCCACGTCACGAGCACCGCCACGGGACGACGCAAGACGAATTCGGCCAGACGGGAGAACATGATGGACATGCTACCCGAGACGTTCGACCGCTTCGAGAATCAAATACCTCGGGCGATACAATTCTGCCTTTGACAGAATACACTCTTTTTGTTTACAATAAAGTTTCACCGCTCGGGGATGCTCGAGCCGAGCAGTCTCGAGATTCGTGGAGGAATTCATGCTGAAAATCGAATCGCAATTCACACCCAAAGGCGACCAACCCAAAGCCATCGCCGATCTCGTCTCGGGGCTCGAGGACGGCTACAGGTTTCAGACATTGCTGGGTGCAACGGGCACCGGCAAAACGTACTCCGTTGCGAAAATCATCGAGCACATCCAACGCCCCGCACTGATCGTCGCGCCAAACAAAGTGCTGGCCGCACAACTTGCCGGAGAATTCCGCGATTTCTTCCCCGGCGCTGCGGTCGAGTTTTTTGTGAGTTACTACGATTACTACCAACCCGAAGCGTATGTTCCCGGCAAGGATTTGTTCATCGAGAAAGATGCCGCCGTCAACCAGGAGATCGAGCGGTTGCGACACTCGAGCACCCGCAGTTTGCTGACCCGCAACGATACGATTGTGGTCGCCAGCGTTTCTTGCATTTACGGCTTGGGCAATCCCGAAGAGTACAAACGCATGAATCTGTTTCTCGAGGTTGGCACGAAGATTGGGCGCGACGCGATCCTCGAGCGACTGGTCGAAATGCAGTTTGAACGCAACGACATCGAACTTTCACCTGGACGGTTCAGGGCCAAAGGTGACATGGTTGAAGTCTGGCCCGCATACGACGAGCATCCAATGCGCTTGGAACTTTGGGGCGATGACCTCGAGCGCATGACGATGTTCGATTTTCTGACCGGCGAGGTTCTGGCCGAACTGCCCTCGAGCGTGGTTTACGGCGCGAAGCATTACGTGACCGATCAGGAAAACATCGACAAGGCCGTTGTCGGAATCGAAAAAGAACTCGAGGAACGCCTCGAGTATTTCAACTCTGTCGGCAAACTTCTGGAGGCGCAACGCATCAAGGAGCGCACGCTTTACGACCTCGAGATGATGAAAGTGCTTGGTTATTGCAGCGGCATCGAGAATTACTCACGGCACATCGACGGGCGCGAGCCGGGGTCGAGACCGTTCACACTGCTCGATTACTTCCCGAAAGATTTCGTGACGTTCCTCGACGAATCGCACATCTCGCACTCGCAGATTGGAGGCATGTACAAGGGCGATTACAACCGCAAGAAAACGCTGGCGGATTACGGGTTTCGCCTTCCGTCTTGCATGGACAACCGGCCATTGACCAGCGAAGAATTTTACAATTTGGTCGGCCAAGTGATTTACGTTTCGGCCACACCCGGCGAACACGAACGCACCGTCTCGAGCCAGATCACCGATCAGGTCATTCGACCCACGGGATTGTTGGACCCGATGGTTCAAGTGCGACCCACGAAAGGTCAGGTTGAGGATTTGCTCGGGGCGATTCGCAAACGTGCCGAGTCTGACGAGCGCGTACTGATCACGACCTTGACGATTCGCATGTCAGAGGATTTGACGGAATACCTGGTTTCGCACGGCATCAAGGCGCGGTACTTGCATTCGGAAATCGACACGGTGGAACGCCAGGAAATCATTCGGGATTTGCGCCTCGGGCATTTCGATGCATTGGTCGGCATCAACCTGTTGCGCGAAGGATTGGACTTGCCCGAAGTTTCACTCGTGGCGATTCTGGACGCGGACAAACCAGGATTTTTGCGCAGCGAACGCAGCCTGATTCAAACCATCGGTCGTGCCGCCCGCAACGTTCACGGCGAGGTCTACCTGTATGGCGATTCGATCACACCCGCGATGAATTTTGCGATCACCGAAACGAACCGCAGGCGCGAGCTTCAAGAGGCGTACAACACCGCAAACGGCATCACGCCAACCACAATTAGCAAAAGCATTCGCAAGATCATTCGTGGCGAAGAGGAAGCCGTCGAACTCGAGTTGGATCTGAACGAACCGATGGGCCGCGAGGAGATTCTGGCACGCATCACCGACTTGGAACTGGACATGTGGCAGGCATCCGAGTCGATGGATTTCGAGAAGGCCGCCAGTTTGCGCGATGACATCCGGCAACTCGAGGCGAAACTGGCGGGCAAGTCGATCAAAACTGCGAGCATTCCCGGTGCGAAACCCAAGCAGAAAGGTGCTCGAGGCAGGGGGAAGCGTTGATTCGATTCGTGCAAGGAAACCTGTTTGACTCTCAGGCCGAAGCCTTGGTCAACGCAGTGAACACGGTTGGCGTTATGGGGCGCGGCGTGGCACTCGAGTTTAAAAATCGTTTCCCAGAGAATTATCGTCTATAGCGACTAGACTGCAAACGCAATGAAGTATCCGTAGGTCACATGTTCGTGGTTGAAATGCAACTCGAGCAACCGCGCTGGATCATCAATTTTCCGACCAAGCAGCATTGGCGCAACCCGTCGAAACTCGAGTTCGTGCGTGAGGGGCTCGAGGATTTTGTGTGTGTGCTCAAAGCGAACAACATTCGTTCTGTAGCCTTACCTGCTTTGGGTTGCGGAACAGGCGGCCTCGAGTGGACTCCAGTTCGGGAATTGCTGGAAGCTTCACTCGAGCCATTGGATCACGTTGCGTTTGAAATCTTCGAGCCGGGTGCTGAGAAAGTCATTGTTCGCTGATTGTGTCAATGCTCGAGTCTGAAAACGTTCACAGGCGTAATCTGATGGCATGATTTCCGCCTTCCGTCGCCCAGAAAATTCCAACAACGATCCGAACAAATCGGTCAATCCTCGAGACTTCTCGCAATTGCGGCGTTTGTATGCGTTCACCAAACCATACCGTTGGGCGCTCGCCGTGGCGGTGGTCACAACCTTGATCTCGAGCGGCTTGGGTTTGGTCTTTCCAAAAATCATCGGTGATCTTTTGGACACGGCACTGAAACCCGGCGCGAAGGCGAGCGATTTGGATTGGGTCGTGATCATCCTCGTTGCCACGTTTTTCGTTCGTGCCATCGTCGGGGTCGTCTCGAGTTACCTGCTGTCTTTCACTGGTGAGAGCGTGGTCGCGGACGTGCGCCGAACCCTGTACACGCATTTACTCAGCCTATCGCCCAAGTTTTTTGAGTCGCGCAAAACTGGTGAGATCACCTCGCGTCTGACCAGCGATGTCTCGAGCATTCAGTCCAGTGTTTCCAATGCTTTGACGCAACTGATCTCGCAGGCGTTCACCCTGATCGGCAGCGCCACGATCTTGTTCATCACCAATTGGCGTTTGGCGCTCTTGATGCTGACGACTGTGCCGGTCGTGGTGCTCGCCGCCAGTTTTTTTGGTCGCCGTTTGCGCAAACTTTCGCGTGGCGTGCAGGATCGAATCGCCGATGCGAACGCCAGTGCGGAAGAGGCCATCACGGGCATTCGCGTGGTGCAATCGTTCACCGGTGAAACGCTCGAGTCTGAACGTTATGGCGCGCAAATTCGGGAATCCTGGTTGACGGCCTTGGCCCGCGCTCGAGTGCGGGCCGCGTTTGAACCAACGATTGGTTTTGCGATGTTCACCGCGATTTCGATGGTGATGTGGTACGGCGGCAGGCAGGTGCTCGAGGGTGCATTGCAAGTTGGGCAACTGATCAGCTTCCTGATTTACACGATGGTCATTGCTGGTGCGATTGGCTCATTCACCGGACTGTGGACCCAGTTTCAGGAGGCACTCGGGGCCTCGAGTCGGATCTTTGAATTATTGGACGAAAAATCGGATCTGCTCGAGCCAGCACAACCAGCGAAACTCGAATCACCGCAGGGTCGCGTGCAATTTGAGAGCGTCAGTTTTCGTTACGGTGATCGCGGCGACACCAACATCCTCGAGAACATTTCGCTCGAGGCTCGGGCCGGTGAGGTCATCGCGTTGGTCGGTCCGAGCGGCGCGGGCAAGAGCACGCTCGTCTCGTTGATCCCGCGTTTTTATGACGTGACTGACGGCAAGATTTTCTTGGATGGCGTGAACATCCGTGACCTCGAGTTGCACACCTTGCGATCCCAAATCGGTATCGTGCCCCAAGAGACGCAATTGTTTTCTGGTTCGATCCTCGAGAACATCCGTTACGGCAGGCCCGAGGCGAGCGATGCCGAAGTGCTCGAGGCTGCGAAGGCGGCGAATGCGTTTGATTTCGTCTCGGCCTTTCCCGAGGCGTTCCAAACTGTGGTCGGCGAACGCGGCGTGAAACTTTCTGGCGGACAACGCCAACGCATCGCCATTGCCAGGGCACTGCTGAAAAATCCTCGCATCCTGATTCTGGATGAGGCGACCAGTGCCCTCGATTCCGAATCCGAATACTTGGTGCAAGAGGCGCTCGAGCGTTTGATGCAGCACCGCACGACCTTCGTGATTGCACATCGTTTATCAACCATTCGCAACGCAGATCGGATTGTGGTGCTCGAGGCTGGACGGGTCAGTGAACTCGGCACGCATTCGGAATTACTCGAGGCTGGCGGGTTGTACAAGGATTTGTACGAATTGCAGTTTCGGCAGGATGAGGCGCAAAAAAGCACCGCAATTGCCTGATCTTGCCGTAGGGGCGAAGCGACCAAAGCCCGAAGGTGCTGCTGTAGGTCACGAAGCATGCTTCGCCCGCACAGCACAATCCTAGTGCACCGCCACCTTGATTTCTACGTATTACTTCGTATCCTCCGAAATCCGTTGGCGCTGCACTGGACACTCCTCCCGTCGGTCGGGTGACTTTGAGAAAACCACTCAAAATCACCGTGGTCTTACACCAGCAACGCACAAGCTCGGGCTTTTCGGGTTTAAACTCGTTTCATGGAATTTTCGCGCACTTACACCACCATCGACGCGCACACGGCAGGCGAACCGCTTCGCATCATCACCTCCGGCCTGCCGTTCATTCCGGGCACAACAGTTCTCGAGCGCAGACGTTACGTGCGTGAACACCTCGATCACGTGCGCCAAACCTTGATGCTCGAACCACGCGGTCATGCCGACATGTACGGCGCGATCCTCACACCACCCGTCTCGAGTGATGCAGATTTTGGCGTGATCTTTTTGCACAACGAGGGGTATTCAAGCATGTGCGGTCATGGTGTGATTGCGTTGGCAACGGTCGCAGTGGCAACGGGCATGGTCACGGCGCAAATCGGTGAGACTCGAGTGGCGATGGATACGCCAGCCGGGTTTGTCGAGGCGTGCGCCGAATGGGACGGTCACAAAGTTGGTCGCGTGCGTTTCAAGAATGTACCAAGTTTTGTGTACCGTTCCAACCTCGAGATTCAAACCGCAAGTTTCGGCAAGTTGGTTGTCGATGTTGTTTTTGGCGGCGCGTTTTACGCCTATCTGAACGCCGCGCAAGCGCATCTCGAAGTGCGTCCAAACGATTACGCGAACCTGATCAAACTCGGGCATGAGGTCAAACACGCGGTCGAAGCCGTGTGCGAGGTTGTGCATCCGCTCGAACCGGAATTGCGCGGCATTTACGGCGCGATGATTGACGGGGAACCGTTCTCGAGTGCCACCAATGCAGCCGAGGTTCGTCAATCGAACGTCTGTGTGTTTGCAGACCGGCAAGTGGATCGCAGTCCGACCGGAACCGGCACGGCGGGCCGCGTGGCGCAACTTTTCGCGCAGGGCAAGCTCCAGATGGGACAAACACTCGTAAACGAATCTATCGTTGGCACGGCCTTTCAGGGCCGGGTGCTCGAGGAGACTCGAGTTGCAGATTTTCCGGCGGTCATTCCGGAGGTTTCGGGTCGCGCCTCGATCACCGGCTATCACACGTTTGTTGTCGATGCCGACGATCCATTGCCGAACGGTTTTTTTCTGCGCTGAGCCATCCAAATTGAACCCGCCCTCACTTGAACCGTTGCCAGCCTCCGGCCCAATCAAAGACCTCGAGTGCAGATAAATTCTTTTTGTAGTCATAGGCGCTCGGCTCGAGGTAGGCGTAACCAGGATAGTACAGTCGCTTGTCCAATTCGAGCGACAGGTCGATTGAGCGCAAAATCAGGTCAATACCGAGGCTGTGTTTGGATTCGTTCGGATCGTAAATCGAATAAACGCTCGAGGTGGCGGTTTCACCGAGATCAAGAAAATGCGCACCGATCAAACGCCCATCTTTGTACAAACAAATCTCTTTGGTCACACAGACTCGAGCCGGTTCTGGGTCCAAGAAGGTGAAGATCGAATCGGGAACGTTTTCCGAAAACCTGACCGAATGTAGTTTGAACAATTCATGCTTCTCGGAATCGATCACCGCATCCCGAATCACGCACTCGAGGTTCGCGTTGCGTTTTCGCACCCGCTTTTGGCTGCTGGAAAACTCGAAATCCTCGAGCCGAACCCGCAACGGCAAGACGTGATTCGCACCGTTCCTCGAGTACCTGAAAAAGTACGATCCGAAATGCCGCCAGCCTGCCGCCAACGCTCGGTCAATGAGAATGGGCGATACGTGGTCGGCGTAAAAATACCCGTTGATGGTCTGCCCCATCAATGCAACGAAACCTTATCGTCATCAAAATCTGCGCTGTGCGGCCCATCAAGGTGGCATGACTCGAGTTGAGGTGCACTCAAGCCAAGGCTTGAGCCTGCTTGCCGTTCACGCCGGTTGACCTCGAGCATCATTGCCTCACTTCGCTTTGATCTTCGTCCAGGCAGCATCGTAGAGTTTGGCGGCGGCACCCAAATCCACCGCGTACTCAAGCGTTTTCAAAGTGGCTGCCGACGGGTAAATCACCAGATTTTCACGGTCCGTTTTCGAGATGAATGCTTTCGCCGCCTCGTTTGGCGTGCTGGCACTGACGCTCGTGGCGTTGCGGGCGGCAATTTTCGCGTCCAGGAAGAAATTCAAGAACTTGTGCGCGTTCACGCTGTTCGGAGCACCATTCGGGATCATCATGTTGTCCAAGGCAATCTCGGAACCTTCCTTGGGCATCAGGAAGCCAATGTTCGGGTCTTCAGACATACCCTTGACGGCCTCAGTGTTGTACGTGACCGCCATCAATGCCTGCTTGGAGAGCACCTTGTTTTTGCCCTCCGGTGATCCGGTGAAGCCGAGGCTGCGTTTTTTCGCGTCCTGCAAAATCGCAATCGCCGCCTTCAAATCATCCTTGTTCGTGCTGTTATACGACTTGCCCAAGGATTTGAGTGCAATGCCAATCATGCTGCGCGGATCGTCGAGCATCACGAACGGACCGGGTTGCTTTTTGGCATCAAAGAGTAACGCCCAAGAATTTTCGGGATTCTTGATTTTGTCCTTGCGGTAGGTGATGCCGGTCGTGGAGAACAGATACCCGAGGCTGTATTTGTTTCCCGGATCGAAACTTGGATTTTTGAAGCTCGGACCGAGGTTTTTCCAATTCGGAATTTTTGTAAGGTCGAGCGCCTGCACCAAATTTTTCTTGACCAACACCGGCACGATGTAACTCGAGGGCACGATCACATCGTACTGTTTGCTGCCGCCCGCCTCGAGTTTGGCGAGCATGTCCTCGTTGGATTCGTACAGCGATTGGTTGACCTTCACACCGTTCGCCCTCTCGAATTCCTTGATGATCCCGGAATCCATGTACTCGCTCCAGATGAACAGGTTCAAGGTTTTGCTTTGCGCCGCCGTCTGAGCCAGCAAATTCGAGACCAATCCCACCGTGATTGCCGCACCGATCCAAATTCGTTTGTGCATGATGGCCTCCTGTAATGCCCGATTGTACGACGCGACGTGAGAAATTGACCGTGATCCAATCAACCCAACACCATCGGCTCGAGTGTCGAAAAAGAATATGCGGGGATGCTGGGACTCCCTCCGTCACCAAAGGTGACACCTCCCTCACAGAGGGAGGCCAGGGTCAAAATCAAGAGCCAGGGTCAAAATCAAAAGTCAAGTTCGAAAGCCAAAGTCCAGCCCTTGACCTGTACCTCCCTCAACGGGGGAGGGCGCTGCTTTCGGCAGCCGGGTGGGGGCGCACGCCCACCCCTTCTCTCGAGGCGTTGCAGTTGTGCTCGCGGTAAGATCGCCCATGCAGGCCAGCCAAACCCGAACCACACCTCGAGTTTCATTCTTCTCGAGCGAACCGATGCGTTGGCTTGTCTTCGCGCTGGTGTCGATCACCATTTGGGAGATCGGTTCGAGGCTGTACAACGCGCCGTTTTTGCTGCCCGCGCCGTCACGGATTCTCGAGGAATTCTTGAAGAATCCCGGTTTGGTTTTGGCGAACGCTTGGATCACCGCGCAAGAAATCGTGCTTGGGTTTGTGTTCGGATCGTTGATTGCTTTGATTGCCGCAATGGTGTTGCTGGTCTTACCGGCATGGCTCGAGGATTTTATTTTTCGTGCAGTCACGACGCTGAATTCGATTCCGTTCGTGGCACTCGCCAGTCTGGTCGTGGTCTGGATTGGCGTGAACGGTTTGGCCTCGAAGGTGGCGATTGCCGGGTTGTACGCTTTTTTCGCGCTGGTCTATCATGCGCACAAGGCGTTCGTTTCGGTCGATGCGCTCAAGGAAGAAACCCTGACCTGTTACGGCGCGAGCTTCTCGCAACGGGTGTGGTATTTGAAGTTTCCGGTGTCCTTGCCGATCATTTTCACCAGCCTGAAAGGTTCGGCGATGGCGGCGGTCAATGGTGCCATCGTCGGCGAATTGTTCGGCGCGTTTCAAGGTTTGGGCTTCATGATCCTGGACTCGAGGTATGTCGGGAATACGGCTCGGGTCTTTTTGGCGGCAGTGTGTTGCACGGTTGTCGGCTGGTTGCTGTTGGGCATTTTGAATGCGCTGGAAAGGCATTTTGTTGGCTGGCACCTTGAGATGACCCAACAGCGTTAATCCAGTAGCGTTGAGGCCCGAATTAGGGCGATTCGGATGACCACTCGAGCATCGGAATGTGGGCGCGTTTCGCGGCGTACATGCGGTCGTCCGCCAGCGATTGCAGTTGATCCAGTGTGCCCGCCTCGAGCGGGTATTCGGCCAACCCGACGTTCAAGCCAACCGGCAGCGAGACACCTTCGCCTTCGATCTCGAGACTTTGCACCTGTTCGATCAGGGCGTGGATCATTTGCGTGGCTTCGTTGCGATCAAACGGCAAGAGCAAATGGAATTCGTCACCGCCGACGCGGTACGCGCAACCGGTCTGGTCGGTTGATGTTGAATTGAGCGCTTCGTGTTCGTTCAGGATCGGCACCTCGTTGATTTGAAGGGTGCTGCGCAGGACATCGGCGATGCGAATCAGGGTGATGTCGCCGCTGACATGACCGAGTTGATCGTTGATCTTTTTGAACCCCACCAGGTCGATCACGGCCAGACAGAAGCTGTTGTTTTGATTCAGCATCAATTGAATTCCGGCATCGAAGGCCCGACGGTTCGGCAGGCCGGTCAGGTGATCGTGCAAGGCCACCCGTTGCGCCTCGCGGCCCATGCGTTCGAGTTCCAGGGTGCGTTGCTCGAGCGTTTCGTACAGGCGGGCGTTTTCAAAGGCGACCGAGACGGGATTGATGATCGTTTGCAGTCGTTTGAGATCGCTGATGTCCAAAAATTGCTTGCCGCCAGTGGCGACGTTCAAGCAACCGAGCACGCCGTCACGCCCGACCATCGGCACGCAGATCATCGAGTTGATCGGGATGTCGGTCTGTAAGAACCTGGGGTCGTTCAGGTCCAAGATGCAGGCTTCACCGCGTTGCACGGCCTCACCGGTCTGTGTGCCCTGCATGGGCACGAATGGGCGCGGTGTGGATGCACCCGACCACGCCTCGAGTTTCAGGTGTGTGGCTTGGTTGGATTCCAAACTGAAGATGGCCACCATTTGATAGCCGAGGATCTGCGTGATCACTTCCGCGACAGCTTGCGAGAGTTCCGGGATGCGACGCAACCGGGAGACGGCGGCGGTGACTTCGGCCCTCAGGCGTTCGTCACGCAAACGGTCCTGTTCGCGCCGATGCCGGTGCGCCAACTCGAGCGCCGCCGCCAAGAGCGGTGCGAACAGTGCGAGCGTCTCGAGGTCTGCCGGGTCCGGGCGTTGCGTGACGTATTCCGCCGTGATGACCCCGGTAATCCGCCGTGCACCCACGACCGAAACGGTCAATGGCATGGCGAGCGCCCCACCGGGTCTGGCTGGGGTCGGACCTGCCTCATGCACCTGACCGCTGCGCATCACGGCCTCGGCGAGGCTTTGATCCGGTGTGGCAAAACCGTTCTGCGGTGGACAGACGCTGGTCAGCAATTCCACTTCGTATTCGTCACGGCCCAAGAACACGCCAACCTGATCGGCGTTCACCGCGCCCGAGCAGCGTTGCAAAAAAATCTCCGCAATCTCCAGGGTGTTCCGATGGCTGAAGAGTTCACGGGTGATTTCTCGAAAAACTTCCAAGAGCGCCAATCGCCGTTCGGCGGGCATCAAACGCTCTGAGGACATTTCGGAAGTGGGGGGCTGCGGTGCGTTCATGATGATGGGACGGTCTTCACCTCGTTCGTTGGCTTCAGTGTAGGGCTTGAGCAGGCATTCAGATGTGCAGAATTCGCGTCAGGGAAGCGCGGGATCGAGGCTTCAGCGGTCGATCAGGTCCGGGCCTGTGATGGGTTCAGTTTGTGGTTGCACGGGTTGCCCGCGCCGCTCGGGAAGCCCGCTGCGGTCCGTCGGCTGCGGATGTGGCGCAAGCGGTTCAGATGAGTTGATGCCCGGATCGACCCGAGCCGCACGGGTCTCATCCATGCGGTCCTGCATCAAACCCTCGAAACGCTTGACACGTTCATCCTCGAGTGCGATGCCGCCACCGGAACTCGTGTAGTTGTAAGCCGCGCCTTGCACGTTCGATTTGAGGTTCATTGCGCCGCGTTTCTGATGCATTTTGCGCCACATCATCATCACATCCAGACAGGCGTTAAACGGTTCGATCAAGGCCGATTCGTTCTTCCAAAGCACGTAGGCGCTCACGCGGGCCGAATACATCTCGAACACCTCGAGAAAACGTTTCTGACGCGCAGGCAAGTACATCCGGGTGTGCAGGGCCGCCTGACCCATTGGCGAGGAACGCTCAATTCCCAGCACGCCATCCGCGACTTGTAACACACCAATCTGCGGGCCGCTGACACCCTCGAGCACGCCTTCGCCCTCGTCCAAACCCCAGATCGTGGTTGGTTGAATCAAGGTCAGGAAATCATCTGACGTGAAATTGCCTTTGCGCACGTAGAACATGAACGGTTCACTCATGACCTTTAGTTCTGTTCGCAACCGCTCGAGCAACAAACCGACCAGGGTTTCGTCATCCAACAGGGTCGCACCAACCAACTCGACCGCCGTTTTTACAACCGGTGCGCCACGCGCCTCGGTTTCAATGCTGGCCCCCAAAAAAGCGGTGAGTTGCGAAATTTTTTCGGACAGCAACCACGGAATCGCTATTCTGTACTCGCCCGCCCGCAATTCATCCGGTGAGTACCGCGCATGACCCGGCACGTCATGCAAACACCAATTGGCCAGCACAATCGAAAACATGTTGCCCACCCGAGGATGGCCTCGAGACCGTCCGAACGCCGCCCAGACATCTGCCAGACCCGCGGGCAAGGTCAACGCCGTTTCGGTATACCGTTCCGGCAACGGTGGTGCACTGCCCCAACGAAAAGCGTGTGCCAAGACACCAACCACCGTCTCGAGCTTGTCCGCCTCGGCCTCCGAAAGGGATTTCAGGGCCGCATCTGCATCCGGCATTGGACGGGCAAAAACCGAGCTTAACCACGGGCGCACATCCGCACCCGCACAGTGATAGCGTTCCGGCAACTCGAGCGCCGCATTCAAGTACGCAAACCATCGGACAGGCAAGGTCTCCGCCGGGGTTCGACGCGGCAGGAAGCCGGTCTCACCGCCGAGGTCATGTAACCACGAGTGAACCAATTCTTCGGGAACGCCGGGGAAAGCCTCAAGCATGGGCCAATTGTAGGCGAGATCTCCAAATACCCATGCGTACAATTCACACCGCACTGCACGCATATTTCTTACTTAAAACACCTATATTGACTGTCGTTTTTGACAGGTTTGCGCCAACACAACAATGCTTTCCATCCCGCCAGAAGGTGCCTCGAGCACAAGCGAACAATAGACTTCCTGCGAAAATCAGTTTTGGGATTGGCTCGAGCAAATCCTGAATAACCTCGAGTTGTAGGGTGCGCTCGTCGATACACCACATGTGCAAACGGTGCGCTCAAGAGCGCACCCTACTCAACTCCAATCCCATTTCTCCACGTTGAAATCGGCACGAGAATCCAGAAAAAGGGTGAGCATCACGCCCACCCTCGAGAACCCAATTTTGGTTTTACTCGCTGCACTTATTCGCTAACAGCCAGGAATTCCTCGAGCTTGACTTTATCGACCACGAACGGCGCACGGCCCCGAACGATTGCGCCCTCGTCGCGCAGCCTCGAGAGGCAATGCGAAACGGTTTCACGGGTCGCACCAATCATACGTGACAGGTCTTCTTGTGTGATTTTCAAATTGATCTTCGTGCCCTCTGGAACTTGCTCACCGAATTCCATCGCAAACCGAAAGAACAAACTCGCCAATCGGCCCGGTGCGCTGTACGCGCTGACCTGAGCGCTCCAGCTTTGCGTTTCAAAGAGTCGTGCCGCCATCAATTGAATAAATTTCAAGGCGAGTTTCGGACGGGTCGCCAGCATCAACTCGAGATCGGCCCGAGGGAGCACGATCAGGGTGGTTGCCTCAATCGCTTCGGCCTGGGTTGGACGGCGTTCCTCAGGGGTCAGCAGCAACTCGCCGAAACCTTCGTACTGGCCTTGCACGCCCAGAATCGCCTCTTTGCCGTTCGGGAAATACTTGGAAATTTTCACCAATCCAGTCTTGATGAAATAAATCGCGTCGCCAGGATCTTCCATGTGATAAATCACGTCGCCCGCCGCGAAATGCCGGTACGGTGTGGTCTTGGAGATCGTTTCGACCTCTTGCAACTCGAGGTCCTCAAACAGCGAGGTGCGTTTGAGGTGCCAGACAATGCTTGGGTACTCTTGCGTCATTAAGACCAGCTTAGTCGAAAGTTGTGAGGTGCGACAGGGATTTTGCACACAAGATGTGAGGAAGTTCTCATTGGTCAGGGGCAGGGAAAAGGTGAAAGGTAAAAGGTAAAAGTAAGGGCAGGGCTCGAGGCTTGTGCCTCACGCGGAAATTGCGGTTTTGAGTTGCGTTTGAAGATGCCCATTTAGCGTCTCGAGTGAGACCTCGGCAGCCTCTCCGGTCAGGCGGTTTCGAACTTCAACCACGCCGCGTTCCAAGCCTCGAGCACCGGCGACGACGGTGAATGGCACGCCGAAGAGTTCGGCCTCGGAGAATTTCACGCCGGCGCGTTCATCACGGTCATCGAATAAAACCTCGAGTTTTGAGGCTTTCAAGTCTTCGTAGATTGTTGTGGCTGCGTCCAACGTGTCACCAAGCTCGAGCACGATCACGTCAAACGGCGCAACGGAAATCGGCCAGCGCAAACCTTTCTCGTCGCCGTGACGTTCGACGATTGCCGCCAGCAAACGCTCGAG
>JANOWZ010000276.1:0-6760 GCA_031418155.1 Deinococcales bacterium | reverse complement strand
GCACGCCGTAAAAGTCGATTCTTTCACGTCGGTTTAAGTCCCAGGATCGATAATGGGAGCATGGTTCGGCACGGACACATCGCAGAGGGCCGTCGCCCTGTCGCCTTGACGGTTGAGGCCCGCACATCCAGCAATCAGGTGAACTCGTTGTTGCGTTGGATCTCGAGTGAAACCCTCAAAGAGGGAGCACACCTGCTGCCCTTGCGCTTGTTCATCGCTGTTGGTTGGTTGCGAGCCCTGTCCGAGAAACTGCTCAATCCCGCCTGGTTCGATGGTGCGGCGCTCTCGGGCTTTCTGAACGCGCAATTGCAGGCCGATAAGGTTGCCTTTCCCGCCTACACCTGGTTGATTTCGCACGTGTTCCTGCCTGGTGTGCCGGTACTCGCCTGGATCATCTTGGCCGGACAATTGCTGGTCGGACTTGGCCTGCTGTTCGGGGCGTTCTCTCGAGCAGCCCTGCTGGGTGCGTTGTTCATGAACTTGAATTTCATTGCCGCTGGCATGCCTAACCCAAGCGTCTTTTACGTGGTGATTCAGATCATGCTGCTGATCTCGAGCGCCGGACGTGTCTTCGGCTTGGATGGCATTGCGCATCAAAACGCCATCTTCCGCTCGCTCGTGCAACCCGCGCAGCGCAGGCTCGGACGGCGGCGCACGCAATTTAGGGTTTCGCGCCACCTGATGCTTGGGCTGGCGGTACTTTCTGCGGTGCTGGCACTGTGCACACTGCCTTATGCCAAGGATTTTTCGCCGAAAGGCAGCATCAACGATCCGGCGATCCTGATGTGCGTGATTGGATTGTACGCCGCTGGTCAATGCGCGATCCGTGCGATCCGTGGGTTCTCAGTTCACGTCGGTTGAGGCCCGAGGCTCCAAGCTCAAACCCGAGGATCACAGAATTTGTTCGTCGTTCACTGCCTTTACCCAATTTGCTCAGTGTTCTCATCCAACCCGATTAGCCTTTATCATGGACCGTCGCGCCTTTTTGATGGGCTGCTCGAGCGCAATCGTCGCGCTTTCGGGCGGCAGACTCTCGAGCCTCGCCTTCGCGGAACCCGGCACGCAGGACGAAGTGATGGTCGTCGTCTTTTTGCGCGGCGGTTGGGATGTCCTCTCGGTGATGCCGCCGATTGATGGCCCGGACCGAGGGCATTACGAACAGGCGCGGCCTCGGTTGCGCATTCCAACATCTGGCAATGGCGCGGCCCTGAAACTGGACGCACAGTTTGGCTTGCACCCGTCGCTCGAGCAACTGTTTGAACGCTACAAGGCGGGCAACATGGCGATTGTGACTGCAACCGGCATGGTCGGCAGCGACACCCGTTCGCATTTTGATGCGATGGAATACATGGAGCTCGGCACGCCGGGGGCTCGGACCACGCCGCAAGGTTGGGTCACGCGCCTGCTCGAGAACACACCGAAAGTCAATTCGGTCCTGTCAAACGCGGTTTCGATTGGCTCGAGCCCGCCAACCGCTTTGCAGGGATACCCGGATGCCGTGGCGATGATGGACCTGAACGATTTCAAACTGACCGACGACGAAAACCACCGCAAGTTCCTGCATGGCAGCCTCGCCCGATTGTGGAGCGGTGAAACCTGGTTGCATCAGAGCGGCCAGGCAACCCTGAAAGCAATCGAGGCGGTTGCCAAAGCCGGATTCAAAGTTGAAGAGGGTGGCATCAAGTACCCGGAAACCGAGTTCGCCGCCAGCCTCTCGAGCGTCGCCCGAATGGTCAAACGCGGGCTTGGTTTGCGGGTCGCCACGGTCGATCTGGGCGGTTGGGACACGCACCAATACCAGGGGAATGAAAACTCGCAAGGCTATTTGGCGGACCTTTTGAAGCAACTCAGCGAAGGCTTGGCGACCTTCTACGCGGACCTCGAGCGGGCGGGATTGGACAAGAAAGTGACCGTGGTTGTGCAATCCGAATTTGGCCGCCGCTTGGACGAGAACGATTCCTATGGAACCGATCACGGACATGGCAGCGCGATGTTTGTTCTGGGTGGCAACGTCGCGGGCGGCAAGGTGTACGGCAAATGGCCCGGACTCTCCACCGATCAACTCTTTGAACGCGCCGATCTCGAGGTCACCACCGATTACCGCACGGTCTTCAGCGAGGTCATCAGCAAACGGTTCGGGGTTGGGCTGGAAAAAGTCTTCCCAGATTTCAAACCCGGATCGGCGCTCGGGGTGCTGCGATGAACGGATCAAACATGCACCCTCGAAAATAAAAGCATTTCGTCTGGCTCGAACAGAAACATTTGTCAGTAGGCCAAAATTCACCGGCTGAACCCTGAGGCTCGAGTATGATCGCGTCATGCTGATGCTGCACATCGCTGCGTGGTCACTGCCTGAATTGGTGGTGGCCGTTTTTGCGGCGGCGGTCTGGCTGCTCGGGTTTTCCCTCAAGCCCGCCAACGATGCCGATGCGACCCTGTTGCGGGCGTATCGGACCATCATCTTGACGGTCACGCTCGTCTGCACCGTGTTGTTCTTGCAGCACAGCGGTTTGGTTCCGGCAGGTCCGGCGATGTGGTGGTGTTACCTGCTGGTCGCCATCCTGGTTCCGCTCGGCACACGCCATGCCAACCACGCGGGTGGCCTGAGCTTCCATCCACTCGAGCGGTTGTACTGGGGCATCAGCGCCATCGGGTTGCTGGCACTCGTGTTGCGCAGCGACCTGTTTGTGATGGGGCAACGCATCAATCCACTCGGATATCCGCAGGCCCTCGCCGGATGGATCGGCTTGCTGCTGGTTGCGATGCACTGCATCGTGATCCTGATCGGAGCCCGCAGGCGTCAACTCCTGGACGATCACGTGGCCTTCCCCGGTGGTGAAACCATGACCGCAACTTGGATCGTGCTGGCCCTGACCGGCGTGCTCGAGCAATTGACGATGGTGGCCAATTTGTCCTTGCCCCCCGTGTTCTGGATCGGCGTGCTGATGCTTTCGGTCACATTCACCCGGATTGTTCACGCGATGCACTCGAGTACCAGCCAAGCACTCGAGCATACGGTCGGTGAACGCAATGCCTTGCGTCAACAGGTGATTCACGACGAACTGACCGGACTCTTGAGCCGATCCCAAGGCGAAAGCGAACTTGCACGGGTGCTCGAAATGCAGCCCGCCTGCGTGCTTTTTATTGATTTGGACGATTTCAAACGCTGGAACGATCAATTCTCGCACGCCACTGGGGATCGCGTCTTGCGGGCGGTTGCCGCCGTCTTACAGGCAAAAATCCGTTCGTCTGACATCGCCGCCCGGTACGCCGGTGACGAGTTCTTTCTGGCGCTCTTGGGTGCCAACCTGAGTGATGGGTTGCGCATCGGTCACGAGATTGAGGCTGGTCTCGAGGCGTTGCGTTTTGAAGATTTGAACACCCTTGATCGCGTGCGGGCCAGCATCGGCGTGGTGCATGCCTTACCGGGGGAATTGGCCACGGATGCGTTGCACCGGGCAGACCTTGCCGCGTACCAGATCAAACGTGAACGTCAGAAGGGTCGCGGAACCCGCGCATAGAGGTCGCGGAACCCGTGCATGAAAGAGGGTGGAACCCGCGCATGAAAGAGGGTGGAACCCGCGCATGAAAGAGGGTGGAACCCGCGCATGATCTGAGAGCATGGGCTCTCGAGAGGCATTCAGGCTTGGGGCTTGAAAACCGGGTAAGGGGGCATGGGTTCCAAGTCCGCCCAGCGTGTTTTCAACGTCTCGTGCAACCCTCGGGTCACTGCTGCGAGGTTGGGCAAAAGCGTCTCGAGGTTCGGACGGGCCAGCAGGTTCTCGAGCCGGTGCAGATGGCGTTGCCGCAAGGTCACGAGGCCCCAGGTGTGATCTGATTCTTCCCAGTTCCCGGCCCAATCCCAGGTCAATGTGCTGATCGTCCAACTGGCCAGCGCGAGGGTCAGTTGCTCGTCGAAATCCGTGCCGCCGGGGAAATGCTCACGGTAGGCGGTAATCAACCGTTGCACCAGATCGGCGGGCAGGCGACTGGTGCACCAGCAGGTCGGAAATGGCGCGAGCAGGTATGCGACATCCAACAATACGTGGCGCATGGTGGCCCCTTCGCAGTCAAAAAAGCAAACCCGTTCTCCACGCAGGAAATGGTTGTCCGGGCAGCAATCGGTCGGCGAGAAAACCTTGTATTCGGCTGGATTCGACAAGACATATTTAATCCGTGCCATCTCGAGGTCAAAACCTGTTGGGATGGTGACACCGTGACGTTCGCAAATCGCTTGAAAAGCAGTCACATCCTTTTGCCAGGAATCGCCCGTTGCCCGAGCATCTTTCACGCCGAGTTTGTGTTGTAATTCCTGCCAGTGCGCATCCTGACCCTGCGTTGCGGCGTGCAATTCGCCGAGGCTTCGGGCATATGCGAACAACGCTTCCAGCACCCCCTCGAGACTGTTACCGGTCAAACGATCCGCCAAGCTTTCGCCATCGCCAAGGTCTTCCATCAAGTAAAAACCACGTTCCACATCGGCCGTGTAGGCGTTCGGTCCCAACCCCAACGGTCCGAGGATTTGACAGCCTGCCCATTCGTTGCAGAATCGTTGAAACGCACTCCACGGTCCAGGATCACCAACCGTGTACGGGTTGTCCTTGCTGTCAAGTGATGCCTTCAAGATCACGCTCGAGACTGGAGCCTGTTTGACCTCGAGCCGGTAAACGCGGTTGCGTCCCTCGCCGCGCAAGGTGTCGGTGATCTCACATGTGACCTCTGTGCCCCAGAGCGCCACCAATGCTTGCTGCGCCGCCGCCTGCCAGTCGTTCATGGGTCATGTTAAACGACCCCTCTCGAGCCTGAAATTGCCCTGACGAGATTTTTGGGGTTGACCTGTCAGAATGCAGACGTGAAGGTCAAAGCAGCCGCCATCAAAACAAAACCTGTCAAAGCTCGAGGTGCGAAGGTTCAGGCTTTACCGGTTCCAAAACCTTTGGCTCGAGCCTCGCAACTTCCAAAGGCCCGAAGCTTACAGATTTCGCGTGAACGTTCGTGGCTGACGTTTAACCATCGCGTCTTGTTGCAGGCGACCCGGCCCGATTTCCCATTGCTCGAACGGGTGCGATTTTTGGCAATCTTTGCGAACAACTTGGACGAATTCTTCACGGCCCGAGCACAAAGTTTACGGGCGAAGGTTCGACTCGACGGGCAAAAATTGCGGGCCGAATATTTACATCTTTTGCGTGACGCGCTGGCGTTTTCGCTCGAGGCGGCGAAATTGCACGATTCGCTGTGCGTTGAACTGGCGGCGGCAGGCATTCACGTTTTAAAACCCGACAACCTCGAGCCGGACGAACTCGCGTTTTTTGGTGCGTATCTGGCCGAACGGGTCGCACCGTTGACCGACATCATCGCGCCGGACGGTTTGCCGTACTTGGATTCACGCGCCTTGTATTTCGCGGCGGGCCAAGCGCGAATCGAGTATTTCTTTCGCGTGCCCGAAAGCGTGCCCAGGTTGCTCGAGATTCCGGGCCGCAAAGATTCTTTTGTCAGGCTCGAGGATTTGATCGCGTCACGTTCAGATTTGTTCCTGCCCGAACCGAGCCCCGTGTGGTTGCTGCGATTGACCCGAGGTGCGAACATCACCTTGAAAGGCAACGTGGATTGGGAAGACCTCGCACACGCCCTCGAAGGCCGCCTGGACGGTCCTCCGGCACGGCTCGAGGTTCAGAAGGGATTCCCATCGCTCGAGGCCTTACGCGCCGGTTTGGGCTTGTGGTCCGAGGAAGTCTTCGAGTTGCCTTTGCCGCTCGATTACCGTTTCCTGGATGCCATCGCCAACCTCGACCGACCAGATTTGCGTTTCAAACCCAACCCGATTCGCAAACGCAGCAAATTTCAAAACGAACCATTCACGTACCTCGAGAAACAAGACCTGGCTTTATACCACCCGAGCGACGATTACGGCACGGTGGTGCAATTTGTGCAGGCCGTCGCCCGTGATCCGCGCACCGAATCGATCCGGGCCACGCTGTACCGGCTGGGACGCAACAACCCCATCGCCGAAGGATTGCTCGAGGCGGCACGCGCCGGAAAAGATGTCGCGGTCTTCTTGGAGGGTCGCGCCCGCTTTGACGAACTGGCGAACCTCTACTGGCAGTTGCGTTTCAAAGAGGGTGGCGTGCGCGTCTTCCCGTACCCACCAGATTTGAAAGTCCATGCCAAAGCCCTGTACGTCAAACGTGGCGGACGCGGTTACGTGCATCTCGGGACCGGGAATTACAACCCGGCCACCGGCAAGCTGTACACCGACCTGAGTTTGCTGAGCGCCGATCCAGGATTGGCCAAAGATGCCAGCACCTTCTTCAAAGCTCTCGAGCAAGGAATTCCACCCAAACTCGAGTTGATGAAAGTTGGCCTGCAAGCCCGCGAATCGATGCTCAAACGCATCAAAAACGAATCGCACACCAAAGGCCACATCATCCTCAAACTCAACCACCTGACCGACCCTGCCGTGCTGACCGCGCTCGAGGTTGCCGCCGAAGCGGGCGCGAAAGTGGACCTGATCATCCGCAGCACCCTGACCACGATTCATCCGAAGTTCAAAGCCCGATCACTCGTCGGACGTTACCTCGAGCATTCACGCATCGCCGCGTTCAAATGTGCGGGCGAATGGGAGGTCTGGGCGGGCAGCGCCGACTGGATGCCACGCAACTTTGAACGCCGATTGGAATTGATCTTTCCAATCCTGAAGAAAAAAGTCAGATCCCAAGTGCTCGAGGTGCTGAAAGCACAGATTGCTGACAACCGCAACGCG
>JANOWZ010000275.1:0-1915 GCA_031418155.1 Deinococcales bacterium | reverse complement strand
GGTTGACCTCGTGCGGGGAAGAGGTTGGCGAAATCAGCGTCGGTGTAGAGCGTGCCGAATTCGTCACGGAAGCGCATGATCTGGTGGCCTTTGGGGAATGCGGCTTGGGCGATGCGGGCGGTTTCTTCGGGGATCTCGTTGGTGGGTGTGGGTTTGAGCATGTTTTAGTTTGAACCTTGGAACCGATTTCGCCAACAGAATCAATCGTTGACGAGACTCGACTTCAAGCTGTTGCCATACCGATTTTGACTTCAACCCTTAATCGTTGACGCGACTCTTGCCGCCTGAGGCAGGCGATCAACGCCACATCGTCCGTGCCCTCGGCCATCGGCCCAGCAGGTGCAATCCCGCCCTGCTCCACCTCGAGGCTCAAGCTCGAGCCTGCGCGTAGCCTCTAGGTGGGTTCCACAACGATGACCACTTTCCCTTGAGCATGTCCTTTTTCGAGGTAGCGGATCGCTTCAGGAACCTCGCTGAATGGGTACGTTCTATCGATGACAGGGATTACTTTGCCTGATTCAAGAAGTTCTTTCAAAATGAGTAGGTCTTTTTTGTTTGGTCTCGCCGTTTCCATGAGACCAATTTTTTGACTCCCAGTCATTGACACCCATGCGCCCAGAAATACGACTTGAAACAAACGAGACAGGACTGTAAATCCGGCAACGGAACAAATTCCATTGGGGCTCAACGCACGTTGATAATCTGAAACCGAACGATTTCCCACGGCATCAAAGATCAGGTCATAGGGCTGGCCGTTTCGGGTGAAATCTTCTTTCGTGTAGTCGATGACGTGATCTGCGCCAATCGAGCGTACCAGGTCCAAATTCCTCGTGCTGCACACGCCGGTAACTTCAGTCTCGAAGGATTTGGCCATCTGCACGGCGAACGTCCCCACACCACCGGATGCGCCATTGATCAGAACCTTCTGGCCTTGTTGAATCCGTCCTTTGTTGCGCAAACCCTGAAGTGCGGTGAATGCAGCGATGGGAACAGCCGCAGCCGCCTCAAACGAGCTATTGGTCGGTTTTAACGCCAAAAATTCTTCACTGACGCAGACATACTCAGCAAAACTGCCCAAGTCCTTGAAGGTCAAGCCTCCGAAGACATCATCACCGACTTGAAACTGCGTGATACTCCTGCCAACTGCTTCAACCCGTCCCGCCACATCGGCGCCCAGTTTGGTGTTTTTGGGTTTGAGAAGCCCGTTCCCTAAGCGTGCCAGGAACGGCTCTGCTCTCATCAGATGCCAGTCGAGCGGATTTGCGGAGGCCGCGTGGACTTTGACCAGCACTTCATTGTCTTTGGGCGTGGGTTTTTCTACATCCTTGAACACAAGAACATCTGGTGACCCGTATTCCATGTACAGAATTGCTTTCATCAGTATCCTCCAGGATCGGTTACGAACCTTGAGGCTCAAACGTTCCTTGTTGCTTGGTCAAACATGGCCTTTGATCACAGTCTACGTCGCCAAGCGGACCCCGCGCGCGCAGGGGCGGAGTCGTTGAGCTGGTGAATCTCGAAGTTCTTGAGGCCCCGGTTTTTTCGAGGGTGGTCAGGTCGAGATTGATCTTGAGCACGGGACGGCATCCTCAACGCACAGGGCAAGCTGCCCAGCGGCGTTCGAACTCGGCCTGTTTACCAGCCCAAATCAAGATGATGAATGATTTCACTGGATACGAATCTGGTGTTCAGCGCCTTGAACCGTCACGACAGCAATCACGCTCGAGCACTCGCGGCGTTGAACACGTACTCGGGTCAGGCGTTTTGCATTTGCCCGGTGGTGTATTCCGAATTGCGAGCGTCCGGGTCTTGGCCCGCAATTGATGCTTGGTTGAAGTTGCAGGGTGTCGGGGTCGTCTGGGACATGCCGAATTCCGTGTGGGATGCGGCGGGCGTGGCGTTCGGGCAGTACGCG
>JANOWZ010000274.1:0-1643 GCA_031418155.1 Deinococcales bacterium | reverse complement strand
GCCGGAGACATTGGCAAACTCGAGGCTGCCACCCTTGCCGATCCGTCCGATCACGTGCCCGCCAGAGGAACCATTGAGTTTCTTGTCGATTGCGCCTTGACGCAAGTTGCTGCCCGCTTCGGCCTCGTAATTGCTGGCGTTGGCGTTGACTTCGACCTGGTTTTCATCCAATGTGGCGCTGACATCGGCGGGGAACAAATTGGATTCTTCGAGCACCTCAAGGTTCGGTGTGCTGGTGCAGGCTTGCAAGGCCAGCGCGAGGCTGATCGCGGCGAGGCAGGCGAGGCTCGAGGTCCAGCGGTTCGTTTGCGGAGCCGTCCGATGTTGGGCTGCACGGCTCGAGAGTGTGATGGCTTTCCCGGTTCTCATTGTCGCCCAGGTTAGCCAGGTGATTCCTCTCATTCTGTAAGAAATTCGGCAAGTAGATTGCCTTTTGTGTAGTTTATTGTGAATTTTTCGTTATTATGCTTTGGTTTACAGCAGTAAGTATTTTGAAAGTCTGGCGTTTTTGTGTTTGCAACAAAATCTTGTTGTTTGTAAAGCAAGCCGTGCAAACAACAGCAACTACGGCCAAACCAGCATTCATGAAGGCCAGATCAAATCAAGCCTCAAGCCCGAGGCCCAAGCGAAACCGAAAAGGCTCGAGCCGTAAATGCTCGAGCCTCAAAAAACCGGTTGTCACCAAGCTTCAATTTAACTCGTACCAACGAAAATCATCCAAAAACACCGTCAGATTTCCCGGCACGGTCTTGAAATAATCGTACAGGCCCAACTTCGGATAGCCAACCCTCGAGAAGCCGCTGTACGCCGTCTGACCGTGATGCTCGGCGACCAACTTGCCATCAATCCAGACCTTCACGTATCCACTCGAATTGCTCGCCCCCAAATACTCGAGTCTGTACGGGACGCGCCGCCCGGTCGGAATGCTCGTGAGCAGCTTGTACCACGTACCAGACCCGGTGCTTTTGCGCACCGCCAATTGTAAGCCACCAGATTTCATGTAAATCGCCAACGGCACCGTGCCACCACCGTCGTGATGCAGTTGAAACAACGCCAGCATCTCTGAAGGATTGCGCACAAACGAACCGTCTGGAAAGAAAAAGGCGCTCTCGAAGACGTAGCGCTTGTTGTATTGCACGCTGTTTGACCCTGAAACCATGACCTCGCTGCGCGGATAGCCCGCGCCGTGCCAGGACTCGCCACGGTTGATCGAAAGTTTCAACGCCTTCTGGTTCGCGTCCCACGGGGCGGTCGAGATGGTCACGCCATCGTTGTTGCTTTCCTGCTGGTACAGGACTTTGGGCACGTCGCTGTTGGCATCAAAATTGGTTTTCAATAACGCCCGTGCACCACTCGCCTCGAGGTTGACATCTGACCCATCCGGCGAGGTCAATTCGGAATCCGTGGGCGTTCCGAGCGGGTTTGAGCAGGCTTGCAGGCTTACAGCGCAGAGCAATGCGAGCGCGATCAATGAAGGGCGAAATAAACCCTGAACAGTCTTTGTCATCAAGATTCCCCCGAATCTGCTTCACCGAATCCATTTACTGGAGGCCATGAAACTCAAGCAACGGTATGTGAGGCAGCTCACAGCGCATGTGAAAAAACCAGCATCGCGGGCGTTGATATTTTTCTCGGGAAACACT
>JANOWZ010000273.1:0-3918 GCA_031418155.1 Deinococcales bacterium | reverse complement strand
AATCTCTTTGATGGTTGCACCGTTCAGGCTCACCTGTGCTTTGCGGGTGGCCTTGTCGCCGTTCAGGACGTAGACCGTCAGGCCATACCTGCCCGCGCTGGTGACGCTGAGGTTGCCGAATTCAAAGCTGCTGCCCCGACCAAGGTAGCCGATAACCTTGCCGCCAGAGGCGTTGTTGCGGCTGATGACCCGAGATCCACCGGCCAGTTGCGGCACGAGTTCCGCCTCGAGATCGTTGCTTGCGGCGGCGGCACTGAGGTTGCCAGCGCTTTGATCCAGGTCCGCTTCGGTCACGGTCACGGATGGGTCGTTGACAAAATCGCTCAGAAGGGTTGTATTCGTGTCTTCATCTAAGACACTCGAGGATGAATTTTCGGTCTTGATTCCGGTGTTTGGATCGTTGTTGCAGGCTTGCAATCCAATTGAGAGCAACATCATGGCGATTGTCGGTGTGATCAATCCTGTTTTTGCAACGTTGAACATCTGAACCCCCGGGTTCTTGTGCATTCGCTTTGTTTTGATTGGTTGTTTGGCAAGCAACCCAAAGCGAAGTGAGCAGAATTTAATCCTGTTTTTGTTCAACAGAAGTGAAAAAATCGGCATCAAGATCACGATTTCTTCGATTGAACTGTTCATGAATCAAACGAATACTGAATCTCATTGAAACAACGCAAAAGGACACGAATCTCATCGAAAGGAGGTCCGAGGGTGGCATTAAATTGGATTTGACTGAGAATTGTGATCGAAAATACCCGATCATGCGTCTTGCGCGATTTGCAGTAAGGCGCGAGATCTGTCAATCGAGCGCCGCGATCAACCTGTGCGGCTCGAGCGGTCAAGATCAACAGGCCCGAAGATGTTTGGCAACTCGAGAATGCCCCGTGTTGCCAAACGTTCTCGAGCGAGAGGTCATCGACCAGACTTTCTGCGAAAGCCCGTTTCAAGATGGGTTCGAGAACATCCTGAAGAGTCCCGAGTTGTAGGGTGTGCTCTTGAGCGCACCTGACCCAATTTGACTTACTCGAATGCCGGTGCGAGCGCCACCCGAGGCGTGCCACCGCCACCCTTGCGGTCCGGGCCATTGTTGTTCACGACTGATAGGGCGCTCCACATGCGGTTGACATCATCCATGAAATCGCCGCTGCCGCCGCGCATCCCGTACCCGTACTTGGCTTTCAATTCCGCCTCGACGCCCTGTTCGGCGGTGATGTTGTGGCAACTGCAATACGAATCATCGACCAGGTATGCGCCGTAATCTTGCAGGGCCTTAAAAATCTTCTTGCCGATGGGGGTTTTCAGGCCCAAGCCCTCAGCGGTCAGGTTCGGTTTCAGGGCCAGCAGTGCGCCCAACTCGAGCGCCGGGGTTTTGCCGCCATAGGTGCTCGAGTTGGCGTAACCATCGGCTTTGATCGCGGGCCAACGGTAGCCTCGGGAGCCATCATCGTTGTATGAAACGAACTGTTTGGCGTACAGCGTGATCTTCAGGGCGTGGCGGATTGGGCCGTCGCTGGTCAGTTCGCCTTTGCGGATCGTGCCACCAATCGAACTCATGCCGCTGCCGCCGTGACCACCCTCGACGCCCTGACCTGTGATGTCCAGGTCGTTCAGCAACTCGCCGTAAACCGGACCGCCCGCCTGATTGCGGCACAACGGGTTCATTTGCACCA
Organism: Deinococcales bacterium; assembly: GCA_031418155.1. GTDB lineage: Bacteria > Deinococcota > Deinococci > Deinococcales > JAAFIG01 > JANOWZ01. The sequence goes on along the minus strand of JANOWZ010000273.1, from coordinate 2,251 downwards.
GCGTTTTGCCGTCCGGCATCAGGAACGCCGAGGCGTTGTTGCCGCCGCCGACCGGCACGATCATGTCGTCGCTGATCGGCATGGTTTTGCGTGGGTTGCGCACCCAGCGCGGTTGGCCCAGCGTGCCGTTGCAACGGTTGTCCCATTCGGTGTTCATGTAGATGGGTTTTTCTGGCGCTCCGGCGGGTACTTTGAACAGGTAGTTGGTGTCCACGATCACCTGTTGCGCGGCGCTCAAGCCTGAGGGCACGTATTGCGCTTCGCTGCCAATCGGGGTGTTCCAAATCGAGTCTTGCGCGAACGGCCACAACCAGGCGGCTCGAGTTTGGGTTGAGCCTGTGTTTGGTTTGCTGGGTGTGCCTGGTGTGCTCGAGATGCTCGAGGTGCTGACCACGATCCGGTCCAGATTGGCCACCCAACCTTGCGGGTTTTCAAAACGCAGGCGGTTTGTACCGGTTTTCAGGGTCGCTTGCAGGCTGATGCTTTGAATCACCGGTTTGTCCCAGGACCCTTTGGCCGGGAAGCTCAGGGTTTGCTTGGGGCCACCGTTGATGCTCAGGTTTCCCTGACGGGTTTTGGAGTCGCCATTGACAAAATAGAGCTTGATCGTGCGGGCGTTGCCATCGCCGGAGACATTGGCGAACTCGAGGCTGCCGCCCTTGCCGATCCGTCCGATCACGTGCCCGCCGGAGGAAGCATTGAGTTTCTTGTCGATTGCGCCTTGACGCAGGTTGCCGCCCGATTCGGCCTCGTAGGTGCTGGCGTTGGCGTTGACTTCGACCTGGGCTTCGTCCAATGTGGCGCTGACATCGGCGGGGAACAAATCGGATTCTTCGAGCACCTCAAGGCTCGGTGTGCTCGAGCAGGCTTGCAGGGCCAGCGCGAGGCTGATCGCGGCGACGCAGGCGAGGCTCGAGGTCCAGCGGTTCGTTTGCGGAGCCGTCCGATGTTGGGCTGCACGGCTCGAGAGTGTGATGGCTTTCCCGGTTCTCATTGTCAATCAGGGTAGCCAGGTGATTCCTCTCATTCTGTAAGAAATTCGGCAAGCAGATTGCCTTTTGTGTAGTTTATTGTGAATTTTTCGTTATTTATGCTTTTATTTGTAGCAGTAAGTATTTTGAAAGTATGGTGTTTTTGTGTTTCCAACAAAATCTTGTTGTTTGTAAAGCAGGCCGTGCAAACAACAGCAACTACGGCGAAACCAGCATTCATGAAGGCCAGATCAAATCAAGCCTCAAGCTCGAGGCCCAAGCGAAACCAAAAAGGCCCGAGCCATAAATGCTCGAGCCTCAAAAAATCGGTTGTGACCAAGCTTCACTTCAACTCGTACCAACGAAAATCATCCAAAAACACCGTCAAATTTCCCGGCACGGTCTTGAAATAATCGTACAAGCCCAACTTCGGATAGCCAACCCTCGAGAAGCCCGCATACGCCGTCTGACCATGATGCTCGGCGACCAACTTGCCATCGATCCAGACTTTCACGTACCCGCTCGAATTGCTCGCCCCCAAATACTCGAGCCTGTACGGGACGCGCCGCCCGGTCGGAATGCTCGAGAGCAGCTTGTACCACGTGCCAGACCCGGTGCTTTTGCGCACTGCCAACTGCAAGCCGCCAGATTTCATGTAAATCGCCAACGGCACCGTGCCGCCACCGTCGTGATGCAGTTGAAACAACGCCAGCATCTCCGCAGGGTTGCGAACGAACGAACCATCCGGGAAGAAAAATGCGCTCTCGAAGACGTAACGTTTGTTGTACTGAACGCTGTTCGATCCTGAAACCATGACCTCGCTACGCGGATAGCCTGCGCCATGCCAGGATTCGCCACGGTTGATCGAAAGCTTCAACGCCTTCTGGTTGGCATCCCACGGGGCGCTCGAGATGGTCACGCCATCGTTGTTGCTTTCCTGCTGATACAGGACTTTGGGCACGTCGTTGCTGGCATCAAAATTGGTTTTCAGCAGCACCCAAGCGTCACTCGATTCCAGGTTTGTATCCGGTATCAATTCGCCATCCGTGGGCGTTCCAAGTGGGCTCGAGCAGGCTTGCAGGCACACAGCGGACAGCAGCGCAATCAAGGCGGGGCAGAGCACGTTCACAACCGTTTTCGTCATCAAGATTCCCCCGAATCTGCTTCACCGAATCCATTTACTGGAGGCCATGAAACTCAAGCAACGGTATGTGAGGCAGCTCACAGCGCATGTGAAAAAACCAGCATCGCGGGCGTTGATATTTTTCTCGGGAAACACT
>JANOWZ010000272.1:0-2300 GCA_031418155.1 Deinococcales bacterium | reverse complement strand
ATGGAAGCAGTTCGCATGGGGTTCCTCCGGGAATGTCGGTTGGTCTTGGTGTCATTTGCATCCAGCAACAACTGCAATGGCGTGGCTGGGGTGTGAAAAGCCTAACAGAATTGATGGCTTGGATTTGGCAAAAACCGTGCTCGGGTTGCGCATCGGGCAGGTGATCCTGGCTTGAGGAACGTGATGCATGACTTGACAGCAAAGACTTATCGGATTACGATATCGCCATTCGATAGCGTTTGAATGCTCGAGCAGGCCACTCGAGAAGAAAGCGAGAAATACATGGACGCAAACCTCCTGAAGGGCAACCTCGACCTGATTCTGCTCTCCATCCTCGAAGATGGCGAAATGTACGGCCTCGAGATCACCAAAGAAGCCCAAAACCGCACCGATGGTTACTTCAGCTTTTCGGTCGGCAGCCTCTACCCGGCACTGCATCGGCTCGAGCAACAAGGATTTATCAAAGGCGAATTCAAAGCCGCACCACGCGGCGGTGCACCGGTCAAGTTCTACACCCTCACGCAGAGCGGCAACGGCGCACTGGCCAGTAAACGCGAAGAATTCAACGAATTCGGCAACGCACTCAGGTCACTGTGGAACGGCAAGTAAGCGCGGCGAAAAATCCTGCACTCGAGCGATACCTGAACCTCGCTACACGCGGGCTTTGGGGGCGTAAAAAACTCGAGGTTCGCAGCGAACTTGATGGCAACATCCGCGAGATGGCGCTCGAGTACCGGATCGCTGGATTGAACGAAACTGAATCCATTCAACGGGCGCTTGAAGAATTTGGCACACCACAAAAAGTGAGCGTCGGCATGAGCAAGGTTTATTTTATCCCAAGCATGATTCGAAACGTGGTTCTCGCACTGACGATCTCGAGCTTGACCGTTAGCGTTTTCAACTCGAGCAATGCACAAGTGTCAGGAACGAGCCGTTACCCGACACCAAAGTGTTTGAACTCAGACGTGAAAAGTGTGCAATTCGGCAGTGAAACGATTGAATGCGAGTCATCACAATTCTGGATCAACACAATCAGTTTGCGTCAAGTGCTCGAGCCACTGGGTGTAAAGTTTGAAGTGAATCAATTTCCACGCGAGGCACATCAGAAAATCTCAATCCGATTTCCTGGCACGACCAGCAGCTTGATTTTCAATCAAGATGTCAGTTCCGTTCTGGTAGCCCCTAACGGCAGTGCAGTCGGTATTGACCTCGACCCAAATTTCATTGACACATCCGATTTTTTCAATCAACTGCGAACCACTGGATTGCCCGTGACGCTCGAAGGCTGGGACAACCCCATGATCACAGTAGGTCAAACCCGTTTCTCATTGGGAACACCCAAACTTAAAGTTCCTGGGGATCAGATTTACCCCGATGTTCTGCCAAAACTTCTTCCCAATTTCTGGCCCGAACAAACACCAGATGACAAGCTGCTCTACGTCTCAGGAGAAGGCATGATCGGCAATCCGGGAAGTGTTGTCAACAACCAGCATGGAATCAAGTTGAACACGATCACCCAAACTGCATATGTTGTCGTGACACGCGAACCGGGTCCAATTACAACATGGAACTGGGATGGGGAAAAGTACCCAGAAAAAACGTTTTCAGAATTTCGCCTGACACGCATTCTGACCAACGATAAAACTGGGGCATTCCAATTTGGATCGAATGCCAAAACACTCGAGTTTGTAGACAGTGTTGATTTGCTCAAAACGGTCACACGAAACGGTGCGGGTCAAGCCGTCCTGCTGCGATTCACGGGTCATCTCGAGGTGGGTTCAACAGCCTTTGAAGTTGTACCATCCAACCAGTTTACCGTCAGCGTGAAGTAGTCCACCGCAGAATCCCATGACACTCGAGGTTCTTGCCAGTCGCAAGCCTCGTTTCCAAACATCGCGTGTACCCCACCTGCCCGAGCAACCACAACGCCAACAGCAAGCCAAGCGGCACGAACAGGCTCATCTCGAGCCTGTTCTTTTTGGGTGCTTGCAAAAACCTTTGACGCGCCACAGCACAGCAAAGCAAACCCCCTGGCACGAGATCATCACGGGTTGATCCTCGGACGGTTCAATTCAGTTTGAAATTCAACTCATACGACCCTTTGAAGGTCTCACCGGCAGGCAACGTCAGTTTCGAGAAGAACGCATCGGGCCGCACGTTCAGGTCAGGCAATTGCGGATTGACCAGTTTGGTGTTCACTTGAATGTACTCGGTGAATCGCAGATTGATCGCTCGAGTTTTGACGTTCTTGATCGAGTACGTGACGCGAAAACGCACAATTTTTTTGGTCTGCTCGAGCA
>JANOWZ010000271.1:0-6345 GCA_031418155.1 Deinococcales bacterium | reverse complement strand
CCAACACCGATCAGGCCAACACCGGCCAGCACTGCGAGAGTAAGCCCCGATTTCGTTCGCATACATCCTCCTTGTGCGGTGATGGGCCGCATTGTTCAAACGACCAGACCAGATGACTCGATCTCGAGCATCAAACCCAATTGGGCGCGAATGCATACCGATACGCCGTTTGTTTAAACGGATACTAAGTGATTCTTGTTACAGAAAAATGACTTCTTGTGTCAAAAATGCTGCAAAACCTCAAATTTATTGTTGAAATCAAGGCAAATTGATTAATGACAAAATAATGTCAAATTGACCGAAAGCAAGACAAAATAGTGCCAATTTGCATGAAAATAAAGATTCGCACAACCTCGACTAGGCAGGATCATGCTTGAGGAACAGACCGAACCGCATTCAAATTCTTCGAGTCAGTTCAAGCCACGCCATCGCGCAGCAATTCGCCCAGGCGTGACAGGCACCTTGAGTATTTTTTGGCGTACCCGCCGTGCCGGTAGGCATCGGGAAACAGCATCTCGGGTTCGCAACCGGAGGCCATCAACTTGATCTCGCGGTCGTAAAGTTTGTCCACGAAATGCACGAAGCGAAGCGCATCGTCCTGCTTCAAGATTGGCTCGAGCCCACGCACGAACACGGCCTGAACACCCTCGAGTAAACCGGCGTAGCGGATCGGGTGCAAGCGCCCAAGGTGCGCGTTTAAAGTTTGAAAATCCTCGAGCGCTTTGATGCCATTGAACTCTTCGAACGATTGCTCGAGCATTTCCGAACTGCACGGGTGCGGCGCGGGCAAGCCCTCGCGGTGACGGTAATCTGGGCCATCGATTCGCAACGCAGCAAAATACCCAGCAATAGTCTGAATTTCGCGTTTGAAATCGTCCGCGTTGAACCGCCCCAAACCCAACTGCGTCGGCAGTGTGTTCGAGGTCGTGACCACCCGCGTTCCCTGCGGAATCAACCGCCCCAAAAACCTCGAGACGACCAAAGTATTGCCCACATCGTCCAACTCAAATTCGTCAATGCACAAGAGTTTCGCTTCGCTGAATGCTGGGACCGCTTTGTCCATGCCGAGCGCACCAATCGTAAAGACGAGTTCAGCGAAACTCAGGAAGAATTTTTGGCCGTCAAACTCGTGCCAGGTTGCCGCCAGCAAGTGCGTCTTGCCGACACCGAAGCCGCCATCCAAGTACATGCTCGGTTGCAACTCGAGCTTGGATTTGCTCAAGCCAAACCACGAAATTTTTTTCTTGGAACTTCCACCTTCGAGCACGAATGACTCGAGCCGAGATTTTGCATCGTCCTGACTGGTGAATGCTGCGTTCGGTCGGTAATTCGCAAACCGCACCGATGCGAACCTGGGCGGTGGCTCAAAATGCTCGAGCAATTCTTCAGGCGCAACAGGCGCGTCCCGTTCGCTGAGTTTGACAATCTGACCGTGCATCACGCGCAAGGGTAACACGCGCAGACCGGGACTCGAGGTTCGGGATCACCGAACCTGCAACAGCAATTGTCGAATCGCTCCGACATGATACGCGATGTGGGCGACGTTGTTGATCGCCAACTGCGCGAACCGCTGCGTCCATTCTGAGCGTTCACGCAAGGCCACCTCGAGCCTGTTGCCTTCGTCACGAATCGCGGTTCGCAAGGCATCCCAACCCGCAGGTGTGACCGTGACGTGCTGCCAGGATTGCGCCCAATCAATTTCTGGCCGTTCGCCTCGAGTCCAGGCGTTCATGACCTCGAGCACGTAACGCAAATGCTCGCAATGGGCGGCAATGCTCGAACGTCCCGCCGCACTGGTACGCGATGCCATGTCCGCATTCAGGTGCTCGAGGGTTGGCAGTAAACCCTCATACCAGGCTTGACCCTCGAGCGCATCGAAAGCTTCATTCGTCGCACCGAGAAGTGCGTCTTGCCAAAGTTGTGAATCCATGCCCAGAAAATACGCCTCGAGTTCGCCAAAAGTGCGTCGAACTGGTGACGTGTTCAGGTTCGAGGTCAGGTCATTTGAAGGTGCTCAGGTTGACATTGACCTTGTAGGCACAGTCGCTTTCTGCCTCTGTGCGAATCAAGATTGGAAGCGTGCCCATTGGTGTGGCACGACTTTTGGACAGATCGAAATAGTAAACCATCGTTCCGGCCCAGGTGTTTCCCTGTTGCGCCCAGTCGTCCAAGAACGTGATTTTGTACGGCGCGACAACCTGTGCGCTCGAGTCGAGTGCGCCAACCTGGTACGCATCGCGCAAGGTGTCTTTCGCCAATCCTTCGATTCGAATGAACACGCGCAAATGACCGTCCGGCAAACTCTTGCGTGCCTGCTCGAGTGCGGCGGCGGGCGTTAAGGTTTTGAAATTGTCTCGAGCGCTCAGTGCCGCAGCCTTGGCGTAATCGCTTTGGCCCGCAACGGCCAGCAACGTTGGGCGGCTGCCGAATGTCGCGTAATCGTTGGGTTTGCCGAGCCAATCGCTCAGGCACGTTGCCTCGCCCGCATAAACCTCAACGGCCTTGTCCCCAGCGGCAAATGCTCCACTTTTGACATTAAGGTTCAGACTGGTCGAGGTGGCAACATCTGGGCCTCGTCGGTAGACACCATCCACAATGGCCTTTGCCGTGATCGCATCAATCGCCGGGGTCCAAGCGAACGCACTCGAGATCAGGCAAGCGCCGATTGCGCCAAGAAATGTTGATTTGTTCATGCTGCTCCTTTTCATTTGACGAACACAACCTGACAGTTTTTCAGTTTCAAGATTCGTTCCGCATCGGCAAGCGAAACAACCACGTAATCTCGAACCGATGTGTCCTTGACTCCTTCCGCCATTGCCGTGCCGACCGCCCGCAACTCGAGCGGGGTGACACCGTTGACCAGCAACGCCAAGGCCGCCTGTGGGCTCGAGACGAACGAAGCAATTCCGGTTTCATTGACCAGTTCCGAATCCACATCTTGTACCGCATTCGCATCCGGCCAGACTTTGCGCCCATTCGGATCGAGGATGGCCGGTGACATGTTGGAACGCAACGGCGGCGTGACGCGACGCACGTCAATCACAATCGCGCAACGTTGCACTTTGCCCTCTGCGCTCGTGCCAGAAGATTCAGACAAACCCGTGCCTTCCGCGCTCGAGCCAGATGGTTTAGTGCCCGCCGGTGCGCCCGTTGGACTCGTACCTTTGGGGGCAAGTGTGCTCGAGCCTGTCGGTCCCGCCGTGCTCGGCCCACGTGTTTCTGGACTGCTCGACCCTGCTGTGGGCGCACTTGCCGCTGGTCCTGATTCCGAACTCGAACCTGAATTTGTGGATGGTTTCGCCGTGACTGGACCACTTTCTCGGGTCGATCCTGCGCTTGGTGACTTACCCGCACCGGCTGGTCCAGTTTCACGGCTGCTCGAGGTTGCTTGTGATGGACCCGAACCCGTTGGACCAGTCTCTCGAGTTGCTGGGCCATTTGTTGATGGGCTAGCATTTCCAGGCTTGGTTCCTGCCAGTCCCGTTTCTCGAGTTGTTGTGCCCGGCTTTCCGGTTGTTGTGCCTGCCGGTCCACTGTCCGCTGTGGCCTGTGCTGGACTCTGATTCGAGCCAGCCAAACCCGTGTCCTTATTTGCTCCCGAAGCGCCCCTCCCCTCACCGGCGGGTCGCGACGATTCTGGTGCTGCACTCGAAGGTCCTGAAGGTGTCGGTACACCCGTCTCTCGGGTCGGCACGGGTTTTGTGGCAGCGCCCAAACTCGGTGTGGTCCCCGTGTCTCGAGTGGCTGTGCTCGAACCTTGCGTTTTTGGTGGAGCACCCGTTTCTTGAGTCGCGTCCGTCGAAGTTGTCGGCGAAGTTGGGCGTTCCGTCTCGAGCCCAGCGCCTGAAGTTGTTTGAGCGGCTGTTGTTGGTCCAGCCTCGGGACTGATGGGCGAGGCCGTCACGGTTGCCAGTTTGACGGGCTCAGGCTGCGCTGAAGGGGTTTTCGCGGACTCGTCCGCACTCGAGACAGTGGGAGCAGGTTCGGCTGGCTCTACAGCCGGTTTGAGCGTTGACAGTGGAGCGCCTGGATTGAGTTTGACCGGTTGCGGATTGACATTTGGTGCAGTTGCTTTCGTCGCTCGAGGTTCAGCTTTGGCAACAGGCTTCTCAGGTAAAGGTTGTACCGCTCGAGCAACAGGTTTTTGTGGAATTGGTTGTGAAGCTCGGGCCAACGGACTTGATGCTGGTTTGATCGTGGCGGGTTTGAGGACTGGCGGAGCCTTGCTGATTCCATCGAACTCAAAAACGATCTCTTTCGCAACCGCTGGACTCGAGCGGTTCGGTTGCAACAGATACGCGACCAATCCAGCCAGCACCACGCCATGCAGCAACACGCTCGCCAGGATTGCACGACGGCGCAGTGGATCGCCGAAACTCGAGTTTGGTACGGAACTATTCAAGGGCCTTCCTTGACTGCGACCGATAGACGTGTCGCCCCGGCCCGTTTGATCGCGTCCATGACCTCGACCACGCGACCGTGACGGGCGGCTTGATCGGCCCGCAAGGAAACCGGTCCCGGCGAACCCTGAAACGCCGAACGAATCGCAGCCTCGAGCGTGACGGGTGTCAAGTTCGTCTGTGCTCCGAAGGCGATTTGACCGCTTGCTGTGACGGTCACGTCGGGAATTGATGCGACCGTTCCAGCTTGGCTGGCCTTGGGTAAATCCACGGCGAGGCCACGTTCGGGGCGCAAAAAGGTCGTGGTGGTCATGAAAAAAATCAGCAGCAGCAACACGATGTCCACCATCGGCGCAAAGGTGAACACTGGCGCTTGCGGAACCTGTCGGCGCTGGCGTCGTCGCATGATTCAGCCCCTCGAGCGTGTTTCAACCGCAGGCCAACTCATCGAAACCTCGAGCGGTTCAACGGTTCGGGTGGAGGGGACTTGCAGGCCCGCCTCGATCAACCAACCGGTCAGCGCCTCTCGAGCCTGATCCACGTTGGAGAAGACCGCCTCGAATTGACGGGCGAGCGTGCTGTGACCCAGGTGCGCGAGGACCGCCACGATCAAGCCGGTCGCAGTTGTCACGAGCGCTTCACTGATGCCTCCAGCCAATTGCGTCGGTGTGGGTTGGGCGATGCTCGAGAACACACTGAAGGTCCGAATCATGCCAAAAACCGTGCCGAGCAATCCCAGCATTGGAGCAATCTGCGCAATCGTGGCCAGCGTTGAAAGTCCGCGCCCGACCCGTTCCTCCTCGAGCAGTGTGGCCTGATTGAGTGCAGCCTGCACCGCATCCGGTCCCAACTGAACCCGCTCGAGTCCCGCAATGACCACACGGGCGGCGGGCGTGTCCGAACGTCGCGCATCGGCAATTGCGGATCGAACACCGCCAGCCAGCAGATCGACCCGGACTTGCTCGAGGACTTTCGTTAGGCTGCCGGAGGCGTGACGCAAGACTTGCAGGCGGTAGAAGAACACGAACGCGGCGTACAAGGAGACGAGCAGCAGGATCACTGCGACCGGTCCACCACCTCTGATCAGGTTCCAGAAATCCATGCGTACCCCTTCGGTTCTCAGACTGTTGGGTTCTCAGGTTGGCCTCAAACCCTGATTCAACGTCTGGGCCACGCTTGCACGGGATGCGATGAAAAGGATGATCCCGCATGAAGGTGATCGGAATGAAAACCGATCCGATACGCGCAAAGCGTATCGGATCGGACCCTCGAGACTCAGCGGGTGTCAGTTTCCGCTGGCGAGGCCCTCGAGATCCACCTCGACCTGGTACGTACCATTTTCGTTTTTGACGCTCATGGTCATCGAGGCCGTTCCACGTTTGTAGACTTTGACGAACTGATCGGCACTCTTTTGGTTGACCGCGCTCGTGTCATCGGGCGTGAACCCCTGTGCTTTGAGTTGATCGTCATAAAACTTGGAAACATCGTCAAGGCTGCTCGGGGATGTGTACGACAGCGTGACCATGTTTCCTTGGATGTTGGATGTCGCCTCGGTCGCATCCGCAACTGGGGCCAGAATCAAGTTCTTTTCTGAGGATGCCGGGGCGGTCGCACCGGCCGGAATGACAGTCAATTCGACCTTGCCAACCGTGGTGCTGACTGGTGCTGTCAACGCTGTGGCCTCCGTGGTCGTTGCGCTACTCGAGGCAGGTGTGGCACTGTCGGTTGCTGGAGTGGCGCTCGCATCTGGTGTTGTGCCTGCTGCTGGGGTCGCATTCGAGTCGGTGGCTGGAGCGGTGCTCGAGTCTGCGGGCGTTGCGCTCGCGTCAGGTGTTGCAGCCGTCGCTGGAGGTGTGCTCGCCTCAGTTGCCGCCGCAGTACTCGCGTCTGCTGCCGGTGTCGTCGTTTCGGGTGCTGTTGCGCTCGTATCGGCGGGTGTCGATCC
>JANOWZ010000270.1:0-2327 GCA_031418155.1 Deinococcales bacterium | reverse complement strand
ATGGAAGCAGTTCGCATGGGGTTCCTCCGGGAATGTCGGTTGGTCTTGGTGTCATTTGCATCCAGCAACAACTGCAATGGCGTGGCTGGGGTGTGAAAAGCCTAACAGAATTGATGGCTTGGATTTGGCAAAAACCGTGCTTGGGTTGCGTATCGGGCAGGTGATCCTGATTTGAGGAACGCGATGCATGACTTGACAGCAAAGACTTATCGGATTACGATATCGCCATTCGATAGCGTTTGAATGCTCGAGCAGGTCACTCGAGAAGAAAGCGAGAAACACATGGACGCGAACCTCTTAAAAGGCAACCTCGACCTGATTCTGCTCTCCATCCTCGAAGACGGCGAAATGTACGGCCTCGAGATCACCAAAGAGGCCCAAAACCGTACCGATGGATATTTTAGCTTCTCGGTCGGCAGCCTCTACCCGGCACTGCACCGGCTCGAGCAACAAGGGTTTATCAAAGGCGAATTCAAAGCCGCACCACGCGGCGGCGCACCGGTCAAGTTCTACACCCTCACGCAGAGCGGCAACGGCGCACTGGCCAGCAAACGCGAAGAATTCAACGAATTCGGCAACGCACTCAGGTCACTGTGGAACGGCAAGTAAACGCGACGCTCGAGCGATACCTGAACCTCGCCACACGCGGGCTTTGGAGGCGTAAAAAACTCGAGGTCCGGCGCGAACTGGACGGCAACATCCGAGAGATGGCGCTCGAGTATTCCATCGCTGGCTTGAACGAAACCGAATCCATTCAACGGGCGCTTGAAGAATTTGGCGCACCACAGAAAGTGAGCGTCGGCATGAGCAAGGTTTACACCGGACCATCGATTTTGCGAAACACATTCCTGACCGCGATCATCGCCAGCATTTGCATCAGTGGATTCAACGCTTCTCGAGCCGAAATCGAAAGCACAGACCGATTCCCTATACTGGGTTGCGCAGACAAAACCGTGAAATCTTTCAAAATTGGAACCTACGAATTCCAATGCGAAGGTGGCGACTACTGGCTCAACATCGCATCCATCAAAGCCGAACTCGAGCCAAAAGGTGTGACGTTTGAACCACAAACAGACTTGAATAACAGCCGAATTTATAGGGTTACGTTTCCAGGTGGAAATTCAACGCAGCTACAAACCATGAGCAACGTCATTTCTGTAAAAGATTGGGGAAGCACTGAAGTTGTGCTCATGGAAACACAACCAGATTCGGTCCGGGTTCAAGACTTCTTCACGTTTCTGCAAAGCACTGGCTTGCCAGTTACATTTGAAAATAGCAATCCGATACGCATCAAAGTTGGTCCAACCGTATTCGGAATCAATGCGACATCCAACCCCAAGCACACCATTTTTGAAAGCATTATGGAAGCCACCCTCGAGAATTTCTTTGCAGCCAAACCTGTCGAAGAAGGCATTCCCGAGGGGCTCCTGTTTGATCGTGGTCAGGATGCCTCTCCCATCATTTCAGGATTTCAAAAGTACACCATTCGCATTGAGGCTCCGAAACCTGGTGCGTCTTACCTGGTGATTTCACGCGAAGATTCAAGACTTTTTTTTGATACCGAAAACCTGAAAAACGTTGCCCTCACCAGCCGCCGAGTTCGTATTGCCAAACTCGATCAAAACTCGAGCTTCACGTACTCGAGCATTGCCAAGAGCTTGCAGGTTCAATCAGAATTGAAAACACGCAAAGAACTCACCACCAAAGGTTTATTCATCGAAGAACGCTTTGACTTGCAAGCCACAACGCCAGATCAACCCGGTCAAGTGATGCTGCTCGAGTTCATCGGACGGCTTGATACGGATACATTCAAGATTTTGAAACCCGATCAATTCACCATTACCGCAAAGTAAAAAACGGTCCGCGCAGAATCCCATGACACTCGAGGTTCTGACCGGTCGCAAGCCTCGTTTCCAAACAGCGCGTGTACCCCACCTGCCCGAGCAACCACAATGCCAACAGCAAGCCAAGCGGCACGAACAGGCTCATCTCGAGCCTGTTCTTTTTGGGTGCTTGCAAAAACCTTTGACGCGCCACAGCACAGCAAAGCAAATCCCCTGGCACGAGATCATCACGGGTTGATCCTCGGACGGTTCAATTCAGTTTGAAATTCAACTCATACGACCCTTTGAAGGTCTCCCCGGCAGGCAACGTCAGTTTTGAGAAGAACGCATCGGGCCGCACGCTCAGGTCAGGCAATTGCGGATTGACCAGTTTGGTGTTCACTTGAATGTACTCGGTGAATCGCAGATTGATCGCTCGAGTTTTGACGTTCTTGATCGAGTACGTGACGCGAAAACGCACAATTTTTTTGGTCTGCTCGAGCA
>JANOWZ010000269.1:0-5418 GCA_031418155.1 Deinococcales bacterium | reverse complement strand
AATTTCGCGCCGGGGTATTGCTCGAGGTGCGCTTGAACGCCCTCGATCCATTTCGCGCACGATTGGTAATTCACACGGAATCCGGCAGCTTCGAGTTCGAGTTTGAAATGCCGCATCGCCGAGTACACCAGGCCCAATTTTTGCTTGTGAAACGGCACGCTGCGGCCCCGTTCGAGCGATTCAACCATCAGCACGACGGTTTCGAATGGGTTCAACCTCGAGAGTGGCCCGACTCGCAGTGAAAGTTGATCGCCAAGTACATAGACGTGATGAAGGGCATCCTGATTCATGACTCGAGCCTACGTCCTGGGCTGGCTTCGGTTTGGGTCGTGCGTCTCTGCTCCAGCGATTGAGGCCGAGGTGACTCGCAAGCAAACCGCACATTAATAGGTTGGCAAAACGTCTTTTGCAAGTTGGCTCGGCAAAGTTGCAGCATTATTCTGTTTCAAGTAGAATCCTAACATGAGTTACGTTGAAACACTGATTCAGGTTGCACCAGACAGCACAACCCAAACCGCAATCATCCCAACCGCCAAAGAGGGAAAGAAAACAGTCGCGGTGCTCGAGTATGAACTGTTAATCGCTGAACCATACATGTACACGCAAGACAAAGTGCAATTTGCGGTCCATGCCTTGCACAAAAATATTTCGGACACGGAACTCGAGGCCCACCTGCCAGAACTCTACGCCGCATTTATTGCCAAATCTCGGGCCTGCTTTCGTGCCTCACCACTGCCCAAAAAGTACGGTTGGGGCGTGCATTACGATGCTCAGGGCCGGATCGCGCTGTACGCCGTCGAAAGCCCCGAGTATGAACGATTGAGCAGGCTCGAGGGAACCAAACAATTGCTCGCCATGCGCAGCGCCCGCAGCTAAACAGAGGAGACCACCATGACCGCAAATGGCATGACCGCAAACGGAAGCTTCAACGTCAAACTCGAGCCGCAAGAGATGCCCGCCGAATACCCATTGTTGGGCCGATTAACGATTGACAAAGCATTTCAAGGCGACCTGACTGGGATCAGCAAAGGTCAGATGCTCAGCGCGGGAACAGGCGTGAACAACTCGGCGGGATATGTGGCCATCGAACAGGTCACGGGATCGTTGCATGGACGCAACGGCAGTTTTGTGCTGCAACACTCCTCGAGCATGAACAGGGGAGCGCCGCAGCAGAGCATCACGGTTGTACCCGATTCCGGCACGGATCAACTCGAGGGTTTAACCGGCAGCATGACGATCATCAATGCGGCGGGGGCGCACTCGTATGTCTTTGAGTACGCATTGCCTGAAACGGTCGATGGTTGACTCGAGGGCGAACAGCAGTTGCAAACCACCACGGACCAGTTCTTGAAATTGCGTCTAAACTAGACGTATGATCAATTCGTGCGCTACTCCAAAAGCAAGCTCGAGGCGCGATACTCCCACACCTTCCCAATCGCGGAAGGCATCGCCGCTTGGCTGTACCCGAACGCTGAAGTTGTCCTGCATGACCTCGCGACGGACCGGGTGGTGAGGATCTGGAACAATTTTTCCAGGCGCAATCCGGGCGAACCATCACTGATCGCCGAAGAAATCCAACTCGAGCAACACCGCGATGTCTACGGACCTTACGAACGCAGCAACTGGGATGGTCGCCGCCTGAAATGCGTCAGCAGTGTCGTGCGCAACGCCGAGGGTGAACGCATCGGATTGCTGTGCTTAAATTTGGATGTCTCGATCTTCGATGCGTTCAAGAATTTCCTCGAGACGTTCGCTGCGACAGCCTTAAGTCCTCCTACCGCGCTGGTCGAACATGACTGGCGCGAACAAATTCACACTGCACTCGGTGCGTACTTGCGTGAGATCAACACGCCATTGCACGCCCTGACCCGAGCCCAAAAAATCGAGGCCGTGCGTGCTTTGGACACGCAACATTTGTTCGCCACGCGCAACGCCACGCAACACGTCGCCGAAATTCTCGAGGTGTCCCGCGCCACCGTTTACAACTGGTTGAACGAAGCGAGACGATAAAGGAGCCCGATGAAACTCAATCCATTCCGCATCGAACACTATTACGCCAAGTACGAATTCACCGCAAAATACATGCTCTCGAACAGTGACGCGCAATCGCGCACCCTGGGCGAATTGCTGGCGCTCGAACCGGGTGCTCGAGAGGCGTTTGACGATCACTGGCTCGGGTACACGGAAGCCCCCGGTGCACCGTACTTGCGCGAGGCGATCACAGGTATTTACAAGACGGTCTCGAGCGACGATGTGCTGGTCCTCTCGAGCGCTGAGGAAGGCATTTTTGTTGCTTATCACGCGCTGGTTGCTGTGGGCGATCATGTGATTGTTGAAACGCCATGCTACGAAAGCGGCCTCGAGTTGGCGCGAAGCACCGGCGCGGAAGTCAGCCAATGGCAACGGCATTTCGAGGACGGTTGGGCGCACGATTTGTTGGCGCTCGAGAAATTGATTCAGCCGAACACGAAGATGATCTACATCAACACGCCATCGAATCCGACCGGGATCAACATGATTCCTGAAGTCTTTGCCGCCGTGATGAACCTCGCCAAAGAACGCGGCATCGTCGTGTTTTGCGATGAGGTCTACCGCGAACTCGAGCATGATCCGAGCACGCGATTGCCCGCCGCCTGCGATGCTTTTGAAAACGCGATTTCGCTCGGATCGATGAGCAAGTCTTATGGCCTGCCGGGATTGCGCTTGGGTTGGTTGGCGACACGCAACAAAAGCGTGATCGAGAAATGCTTGCACTTCAAGTACTACACGACCATCTGCTCGAGCGCACCGTCAGAGTTTTTAACCGCGCTCGCCTTGCGGCAACGCGAAACGATCCTTGCCCGCAACCTCGAGATCGTGCAACGCAATTTGCCGCTGATGCAGGCTTTCCTCGAGCGTCACAAGGATTTGTTCGAGTGGATCAAACCCAACGCCAGTCCGATTGGCTTTCCTCGGGTCAAGATTGCTGGTGATGTCATGAACTTCTGCGAGGAAATCGTGCGCGAAACCGGCGTGCTGTTGCTGCCCGGTGGTGTCTACGATCAACCCAGACACGTCCGCATGGGATACGGGCGAGCGAACATGCCCGAGGCACTCGAGAAGCTTGAGGCGTACCTGAAGCGCAGGGATTGAAATGAGGACCAGCGAGATTTTGAATTCCGCTCGAGGCGCACGTTCAAGGATTGCAGATCGTATTCGATTAACACCGCTCGAGCACTCGAGCCAGATTTCATTGCGGCACAATGCGAGTGTGTTTTTGAAACTCGAGAATTTGCAACTCACCGGTTCGTTCAAGATTCGTGGCGCGATGGCGAAACTCTCCTTGCTGCCCAAAGACGTGCTCGAGCGCGGCATCGTCACGGCCTCGAGCGGCAATCACGGGGCGGCGGTCGCCTGTGCGGTTGCGCAGTTCGGCGGTTCGGCCATCGTCTTCGTGCCGAACAACGCGAGTCAGACCAAGTGTGACGCGATCAAACGCTACGGCGCACAAGTGCAACATCACGGCGATGACGGTCTGTTCACGGAACTCCGCGCGAGACAGTTCGCACTCGAGCAAGACCGAATGTACATCTCGCCGTACAACGATGCCGATGTGATCGCGGGTCAAGGTACGATTGGACTCGAGCTTCTCGAAGCCCTGCCGGATGTGGATGCCGTCTTTGTGACGGTCGGTGGCGGTGGACTGATCTCGGGCATCGCTGGCGTGCTCAAAGCTTTGCGACCAGAGGTGCGCGTGATCGGTTGCCAACCGAGCAACGATGCCGCCATGATGCACTCGATCCGGGCTGGACGCATCCTCGAGATTGAGCCGCAAGCAACGATCTCCGATGGCAGTGCGGGCGGCATTGAACCCGGATCGATCACGTTTGAACTCTGCCAAACGCTGGTGGACGAATGGATCGAAGTTTCAGAAATGGAAATCATGATCGCCATGCGGGACTTCATGGAATTCCAACACCAACTGCTCGAAGGTGCGGCGGGCGTGGCGTTGGCCGCATTCGCCAAGGTTGCCGATGCGTACAAAGGTCAACGTGTCGCCATCGTGATCTGCGGCGCGAAGATTGGGTTGGACAAACTTCATCATGTGCTCGAGGTGTCACTGTGACCGATATCAATTTAAGACTGATTACCGCCGATCAAGTTCGGGCGAACCTCAAACTTGAGGATTTAATCAAACCGATGCGCAATGCTTTCAAAGCTTTCTCGCGTGGCGACTCGAGTGACGCGATTGGTTTCCTGCGGCCCAACGGCGGTGAGGTCCACATCAAGAGTGGCTTCGTGGCGGGCAGCAAGGTTTTTGCGGTCAAAGTCTCGGCGGGATTTCAAGAAAACATGGCTCGAGGCTTGCCCGTTTGGGATGGCGCGGTCATGGCCTTCGACGCGAGCACCGGCGCACCGGTTGCAATCGTGCAGGACGGTGGATTGCTGACCGATTGGCGCACCGCCGTTGCCGGGGCGGTCGCCAGTCATGCGCTTGCTCGAGGTGATGCGAAAACCTTGGGTGTGATCGGCACGGGCATTCAAGGGTTATGGCAACCGCTCGCGCACAAAACGGTGATTGACTTTGATCGCCTGCTGATCTGGGGCAGGAACGAAACGAAGGCTCAGCAACTCCGGGCGCAACTCGAACCACAACTGCCCGGTGTGAAGGTTGAAGTGTTCAGCGAGCTAGAGCAGTTGGTGCGTGAATCCGAAATCATCGTCACGGCCACCGGCAGCCTCGAGCCACTCATTGGCAATGAATGGCTGCAAACTGGAACACACATCACTGCGGTCGGTGCGGATGATGATCGGAAACGTGAACTCGAATTCGCTGTCCTCGAGCGGGCCGAGGTGATCGTGATCGATTCGCTGCTGGTCAATCAAAAATACGGTGATGTCGCGCAGGCGTTGAAGTCTGGTGTGCTCGAGACCTCACGCTTGATCGAACTTGGTACTCTGCTGGGAAATCCAAACTTGGGCCGCACCTCGAGCGAGCAAATCACGGTGGCGAAATTGGTTGGGCTTGGCGTGCAAGATTTGGCGGCGGTTGAGGTGGTACTCGAGCGTTGCCCGTAAGTCGATAGGTTGTGTCGAATTGAATTGATGGCTGGAAAAACGCCATTAACCACGTTGATAAACACACCGAGATTTTTGGAGAATTTCAGACTTTCAATGCGATGGCCGCCTCACCAGAATTGGCCTCGATCACACCATAACCCTCGAGCCGGAGGCCGCGTCGCAAGTAACTGCGAATGCCTGGATCATCGTCCGCGATCAAGATTTGAGATTCGGGGGCTGGTGGAGAACCCGTCATGTGCTCGGGCGTAGTTGTTTCACCTGATTCCCGGCTGACTGCAATCGGTTTCATTTCCGCATCGGGTCAGGCACGAATCGTGTGCTGTGAGGCAAGGCGAGGCGCATGCGTCCGAAGTTACA
>JANOWZ010000268.1:0-2978 GCA_031418155.1 Deinococcales bacterium | reverse complement strand
GTACGCGACCAACTGCGTGAAACTCGAGATTTTCGCCTTGCCGAGCGCGGTGAATTCGATGCCCGCGTCGATCTCCTGCGCGTCCTGCGGGCTCCAATCGTCCACCAGCAAATGTGGTTCCTTGCTGCCATCGTTCGCCGCGAGCCGCGCCAATTTCTCCTCGAGTTGACCGATCAAAAATCCAAGGTTGAGGCTCGAGTCCCGATCCGCGAAACAGTACGGCAGCAACCGATCCATCGCAAATTCGCGTAAGGTCCACAGGTACGGACTGACCCCGGTCGCTCGAGCCGTGGCGCTGTGCGTGATCGCACCACCAATAGAACTCGTCGCAGGAGGCGCAAGAAACTGAACATCCTCGAACGGATGCTGCGGCAAGCCGCAAGCCGTGTACCGATCACTTGCAATCCCTCGAGCCGCCGCGATCTTGCCCTCCTTGCTGGCGAACTTGGAATTCGGCTGATCCAAGAACAACAAATCCTGTCCCTTGACGTTGAAAATCACCGCTTTGGAATTCGCCCGTTCGATCCCCAAGGCCTGCGAATTGAAAATGCTGTACAACAAAAACAACGCATACGAAGTCTTCGTCGCCACGCCAGACACGCCCGAAATGTTGACGTGCGCCCCGTTCTCGCCATTCAAAAACGCGAAATTCAGCATCGCCGGTTCACCGTTGCGCAACACGCCCGCAGGCATGACCGTCTCCATCCGATCCCGATACAAGGCCATCTCGAGATCACGCCCCAACGCCAAAAACACGCTGTCACCCGGATGCGGCGGAATGAACTCCTCCGGGTCCACTCGGGTCACGATCACGTGCGCGGCGTAAGAGACATTCACCGGAATCGTACCCTCGAGCGCAAGTTTCGTGTCCGAGTCGTACTGCACGCCCTCGTGCAATTTTCGCACGGCATCGACCACGCCATAAAAAGAGATGTAATGCCGGTCATCAATCTCGTCTCGAGATGACAGGGCCGGGGCGCTCGGGCGACGGGTTTTGACGACCACCAGGTCATCGAGTTGCAGCATTTGGCCTTCGTCAATGCCGACCCAGAAATCCAGCGGTGCGCTGTCTCGAGTGCCAAGGACGATGCCGACGATTTCGCGTGTGGTTTTGGCCGTGATGGTCATGGGAACTCCAATAGAAGATGGCTCGAGATGCGCGTTCAGGGTTTGAGTGTGCGTGAGATTTAACGAGGATTACCGACTTCTGTGAGAAGTTCTACTGAGACTAAGGTATGAAAACAAAAATACAGCACCAAATATAAATGCAAGTATTTGGCGCTCGAAAATAGGGTCTTTGCCTGAATTGGCTAAATAAGCAACGCTCGGGTTTTTGGGGTCAACTTTCAACTCAATTGAAGCGCCTTTATACAGGTAAATTACATCACTGCACGGAGTATAACCTTCAAAATCAGTTAGAAAAGAATCAATTTTATTTCCGTAATAGATTTTGTTACAGAATTCATATTTATAAGATACGCGCTCTGTGCAAGAACTTCTCATTCCAGTATGTTTCTCTTCTGTTTTTAGAATTACCCCCGTTACTGTTTTCCAAGACAAAATCCTAGAATTTTGACCAGAAGGTATAAACAAGTAAATGCAAAACAGAAATGCAATGATTGATACTATGAGATACAAATTTTTATATGATCTGAAAACCATCATTTTATCACCATAAACTACAATAGAGATGCTTTAAACCATCCGCGAGAGTCTGCCATTCTCGTACATCTCCTCGAGCCATCATCATCTTCTCTCGAGCACGTTCACGATCTCATCCATCACCCGGTTCGCCTCTGGCATCGGCAACAACATCCAAACGTGAACCATGCGTTCAACCTCGTGATACGCCAACTTCACACCGAGCGATTCGGCTTTGGCTTTCAGCACTTGACAATCGGGTTGCAAAATATCGAAGGTTCCAATGAACAACGTGATCGGGGCCAACTCCTCGAGCGTTCCGTGCAACGGACTGACCAGCGGATCGTTCAGGCTCAACTCGCCCGCGTACATTTTGGCGGCCTGTTGCAACCCTGAAACGCTCAGCATCGGATCGAGCGCATCGGCGTTTTGAATGCCTGGATTGGTCATGCTCAGGTCCAGCCACGGTGAAAGCAAGATCAGGTTCACGGGTTGCTCGAGGTTCGCGGTTCGCAATTGCTGCGCCAGCACGAGCGCCAAACCAGCACCGGCAGAATCACCCATGATCGTGACGTTCTTCGCACCGACAGCGGCAGTCAAATCCCGGTATTGCTCGAGCACGAACCGCACCGTTTCTGGGGCCTGATGATGGGGTGCAAGCGGGTAATCCGGCGCGATCACGGTGCAACCCAAACGGTCAATCAGTTTGGTCATGAACGCCCAATGCACCGGGTTGAAATTGTACACATACGATCCACCGTGAAGGTACAACACGTGCGAATGGCTCGAGCTTGAAGTGCTGGCCGCGATTTTCGGCGCGATGGTCCAGACGTTGTGACCATTCACCATCTGACTCGAGACGCGGTACTTCGAGGTGATGCCGTTTGATGGTTTGGCTGGGGCCGAATGTTGCTTGCCCTCGAGCGAGAGCGATGGTTGTTTCATCCGCATGAGCCGGAGGACGGTGGGAATGATTCGACTTTGAATGCTCTGGGTCATGGGGATTCCATTGTGAGAAGTTTGAGGCTCGTTGTTTTTGATGCGTTTCATGTTCGGTTTGTTTGGATTTGCGTTTATCTGTCTTGTTACGAGAAATCTAGATTCTCTTTTCTCGAGAAAGAAAGCCAACTTGATGAGGAGCGCGGAAATGACATGGCAAGCCACTGTAAAAATTGCAATTTCTTTGACATCTTGATTGACCGAGTATGCAATCTGAGAATTGATGAATCCAAAGAAAAGATAAAAACCAGTTGATCGGTTGATGATTTTTTCTTTTAGGCCCAATATTGCAACAATCAAAAAAGCAACTGAAATGGCATGGCACATCGAGAGAAAAA
>JANOWZ010000267.1:0-18971 GCA_031418155.1 Deinococcales bacterium | reverse complement strand
ATTACCCGAAGTTCCTGCTCGAGAATCAGGTCTTCCCACAGGCAAAAATGAAAACGCTCGAGTACGGCAAGTTGTTCACGAACGCCTTGCTGCCCGCGAAATAAGCTTCTGCCTCGCCACCGGTAACCGCTGAAAATGAGTCTTCGCAAGTTTGGGCTCAGCAAATTCGCATGGCACGCTTCCTTTCCTCATCAATGGCTTTGATACGTTGACCGGCAGTGCAATTCGTCCAATGCGGCGGGTTGTGACGATTGCTTCAGGGGCATGCAGTCAAAATCGACATGGAAATTGCTTGAGCCTTACCGGGGGAAATGGATGTTGAACAAACCACTCGCTCACCTGCCTGCCATTGCACTCGCATTGACGGCGCTCGCCACGCTCGAGGCTTGCTCATCATCGATGCCAAAGACCGATGCTTCAACCGATCCGCCGAGCATTCGCATCTCGGACACCGCGCCGATCATCGCCGCCCCGAACGGACCGGCCTATTTTGTGGATTGCGATGGCAACGACAACGCGAACGGAACCTCGAGCGCGAGCGCCTGGAAGTCTGTGCGCAAAGCGAACGCTGCAACGCTCAAGGCGGGCGATTCGTTGCTATTCAAACGTGGTTGCAGCTTTCAAGGCCCGCTGAACGCCAACTGGCGCGGCACTGGAAACGCTCCGGTTTTCATCGGCGCATACGGCGATGGCAACGCACCCATGATTCGCAACGGCTCACCATCGGTCGTTTCGGTTTCTGGCACGTACCAGGTGATCGATTCGCTCGAGGTCAGCGCCGACCAGCCGAACCCGTACCGCAACGCCCGCAAATGCCAATCGCAACCGACCGGCTGGCGGGTCGGTTTTGAATTCAATGGCAACGCCAGCGGCAACACCGTCCAGCGTTCAAAGGCCAGCGGTTTGACCGCAGGTGTGCGTTTCGGTGGTGGCTCGAGAAACCGGGCAATTGCCAACACCTTGACCAACAACACCGTCATGTCACAAAACACGCCCGAGCAATACGATGACGATTCCGGCGCGTGGGGCGTGCTCTTGAACGCCGATAACAACGAGGTCGCCTTCAACACCTTCGGCGGCAACACCGCGTGCAGCGAGGATTACGGCATCGAGGGCGCATCGGTTGAGGTCTTCCAGGCGAGCGGAAACGTGGTGCACCACAACATTTCCATCAACGATTCGACCTTCACGGAATTGGGCGGCACACCCGACCGGCCCGCGAAGAACAATGCCTTTGCCTTCAATTTGTACGCGCCCGTCAAAACCGGTGGCGAGTTGCTGGTCCTGCGTGGACGCGAAAGCAAATGGGGTGGCAATCCTGGCACAAAGTTTTACAACAACACCGCCTACCAGGTCAGCCTCGGCATCTCTTGCAGTGACGGTTGCGATGCCAGTATCCTCAGCGCCCGCAACAACATCATCTGGTCTCGAGACAAGGGCAGCAGGAATGCACTTTGGTCAAACGCACCGTTTGACGAGGGCAATAATTTTTTCTGGCGCGGCGATGGCAAACCCAGCGTGACCGTTGAAGGTGGCAGGCTCGCGCCGACCTCGAAGGTGGTCAATCCAAAATTTGTTGATGTCAGCAAACTCGATTTTCGCGTCAGCCCGGACAGCCCTGCGGTCAACGCTGGCGTGTACGCCAAAGGTGATGCACACACCGCCAAGTTGGGCATTCAAGGGCTTGAGACACCAGCGATTCAGGCAGTGCTCAAGACACCGTAAACTCTGGCTCGAGTTGAATCAAATGTTTCGTAGGGGCTTCCCTTGTGGGAGCCCTGCTTTTGTTCATTCAGAACTCGTGAACCTGTGCGTTCATCCAGAACTCGTGAACTTGTGCGTTCATCCAGAACGCAACGAACGCGGGTCGAGCACGTCACGCAATCCATCACCGAGCAAATTGAAACCAAGCACTGAAACCAGAATCGCCAAACCTGGAAACAGCGTGGTCCAAAAAGCACTGTCCCAATACCCGCCACGGAAGGCATCGGCAATCATCGTGCCCCATTCCGGTGTGGGCGGTTGCGCTCCCAATCCCAAAAATCCGAGCGCTGCCGTCTCGAGCGTGGCCGTGGCAATCGAGAGCGTGGATTGCACGATCAATGGGGTCAGGGAATTCGGCAGCAAATGTCGGAACAAAATCCTGGCCTGACTCGAGCCAAGTGCATTCGCAGCCTGCACAAAATCGAGTTCTCGCACGCCGAGGACCGAACCTCGAGCGAGACGAACGTAGATCGGGATTTGCACGACGCTGATGGCCAAGAGGGTGTTGTCCAAGCCCGGTCCCCGTACCGCGACGATGGCAATGGCGAGCAGCGTACCGGGAAACGCCAGCAGGATATCGGTCAGCCAACCCACGATCAGGTCGAGGCGACCACCAAAGAATCCGGCTGCCAGCCCGATGATCGATCCGAAAATCAGTGCGCCCGCCACGGACAAAATTCCGACCCGCAAAGAAATGCCCGCACCGTGCCATATACGCACCGCAACGTCGCGCCCATTGTCATCCGTGCCCATGATGTGAACACTCGAGGGGGCCTGCAAACGGTCCTTGAGCGAGCCATCAGTGCTGGCATCGTAGGGTCGAAGCACCGGGGCAAGCAGCGCCAGCAGCACAAAGATCGCCGTCAGGATCGCGCCGAGTCGTCCGGGACCGGACTTGCTGAAGCGACGAAGCGCAATCTGCAATGGCGTGGCGGTGCTCGAGGTTTTTTTCGGGATCGGTAAGGTTTGAACGGTCATGGGTTCCTCAGGTGGAGCGAATAAAAAGTAGAAAGTTCAAAGTGAAAAGTTCTGGTTGGCTCGAGATGCAAGGTTTTGGATTTTACTTTCCTCTTTTAACTTTAACCTTTGACCTGTCTTTATCGGTATTGAATCCTCGGGTCGAAGAGCGCGTAAGACAAATCAACCAGCAAATTCACCAGCACAAAAGCGGTGGCGACAATCAACACGCCGGATTGCACGATTGGGTAATCGCGTTGCAAAATGCCTTCGTAAATCCAGGAGCCAATCCCGGACCAAGCAAAGATGGTTTCGGTCAGGACCGCGCCAGAGAGGAGGCCACCGAATGACAGGCCAACCACGGTAATCACTGGCAGCATCGCATTGCGCAGGGCGTGCTTCATCACCGTTTGGCGCAGTGGCAATCCTTTGGCTTTGGCGGTGCGCACATAGTCCTGGCTTAAAACCTCGACCATTGCGCTGCGGGTCATCCGGGCAATGATCGCCATTGGAATCGTGCCAAGCGCAATCGAGGGCATGATCAGGTGCAAGAACGCATCCCATGAGGCGTACAGTTGTCCGCGCAGGAAGCCATCGAGCACATACAGGCCGGTCAGTGGTGTGAACGACAGCGAGAGCACATCGGAAAGTCTGGCCGAAGGGGGCAGCCAATGCAGTTGTACCGAAAAGGCGTACTTCAAGATCATGCCGAGCCAAAAAATCGGCATCGAAACGCCAACCAAAGCAACGACCATCGACAGGTTGTCCATCAATGAATTACGCCTCAAGGCTGCCAGCACGCCGAGCAAGCCACCGACCACCACTGCCAATAGCATCGAGGCAATCGTCAACTCGAGGGTGGCGGGCCAACGGCGTTTGAGTTCGTCACTGACCGGGATTTGCGAAAAGATGCTCGAGCCGAGGTCGCCGCGCAGGGTGCTGGTCATGAAATTCACGTATTGGCTGTCAAAAAATTTGTTGGGTTCGGCAAAATTGAAAAACAATGGTTTGGTCAATCCGAGTTGTTCGCGGATCAGTTTGACCGCGTCCGGTGTGGCCCGTTCGCCGAGCATGACAATCGCGGGATCGCCGGGGATCAGGCGCACGAACGAGAAAACCATCAGTGAGATCCCGAAGAGCACGGGGATCAGTCCTATCAAGCGTCGGAGGATGTAGGCGGGCAAAATAAATTCCTTTGTTGTCACTTAAGATTTGTAATGCTAGCGGTTGGTGATGCTCAGGTTTGATCGTGCTCGAGGTTCGGTTGAGCAGGTTGACTATCAGGGATTCTGAAACGTGGGGACGGGTTTTGCCTCGCCCCCACGAAATCTCAATCTAAATTATTTGACGCTCATCTCGGCCAGGTAAGCGCTGCCCAGTGGGCTCAGCACCCAACCCTCAAGGTTGGCTCGTTTGGCCTGCATCGGTTTGGAGTGCACGATTGGCAACTTCACAATATCGTTGTACAAGATCTCGGAGATTTGACCGTAAATCTTGGCTTTCTCGGCCTTGCTGGTGGCTTTGCGGCCCGTCTTCAGGAGCGCGAAGTACTTGTCGTTGTCGTACCCTGTTTCTTTGACGTTACCGGCTCCGACGAGTGGGGTGTAGAAGTTGTCTGGGTCGTTGTAGTCGCCGGTCCAGCCGAGCATGAAGGCTTGGAGCTTGCCCGCATCGGCATCGTCGAGGTACGCGCCCCAGTCTTTGGTCTTCAGGTTCGCTTTGATGCCAACGGCGGCCAAATCGCGTCCCATGGCCTCGGCGATGGGTTTGGCGTTCGGGAAATACGGCCTCGAGACGGGCATGTACCAGAGGTCCATTTCAAAACCGTTCGGGTAACCAGCATCGGCCAAGAGTTTCTTGGCGGCCTCTGGGTTGAAGACGTAATCTTTGACGTTCTTGCTGTAGGTCCAGTCCATCACAGTTGGTGGCAGGAATGGGTTGGTGATGCCATTCTCGCCATAGAACGCTTCGACGATGGCTTTGCGGTTGACGGCAGCGGCAATCGCTTGACGCACCTTCAGGTCGGCAATCGGGTTCTTTTTGCCATCGAATTCCTTGGCTTGATTGAAGCCCAAGTACCCGACGTTGAAGCTCGGCAGGAAGACGGGTGTGACGTTGGCATCGGATTTGAGTGCGGCCTGGTTGTCGTAAGGGATTGCGCCCTGTGGCAACACATCGACGTTTCCAGCACGCAATTCGGCAAGGCGGGCGGCGGTGTCGGTGATGATGCGAATGATTGCGCCTGGGTTTTTCGGCAGGCCTTTGCGCCAATAGCGTTTGTTGGCCTCGAGCACGATCCGGTCGCCAGTTTGCCAGCTTTTGAAGATGTAAGGCCCGGTGCCAATAGCACCAACGCCTGCGGTGCCGTACTTGTCCTCGCCCGCCTTCTGGATTGCGGTTGGGCTGGCGATGCCGAAGTAACCGGTCGCCATGATTTCGTCAAAGTTCGCCATTGGGCTCGAGAGCGTCACGGTCAGTTTGAGCGAGTTGACAACATCAACGCTCTTGACCAGTGAGACGGGGTCTTTGCTGGATTTGTAACCATCAAAAATGTCCGGGAAGACGGCGTTGCCGCTCTTGTAGAAGGTTGGGCGGGTATCGTCCCACCAGAAGTCAAAATTGTACTTGACGGCGGCGGCATTCAAAGGTGTGTTGTCATGGAATTGAATTCCTGGGCGCAGGTTGATCGTCCAGAGGGTTGAATCTTTGTTGCCTTTGATCGAGAGTGCCAAGCTCGGTTCGACCTCGGTGGTGCCAGGTTTGAACTCGAGCAGGCGATCATAAATCTGGTCTTGCACAAAGATTGATCCACCATCGGAAATCTTGCCCGGTGCAAGCGTCACCGGTTGCGTACTTGCGGCAACGATAGGTTTGCCCGTTTGGGCGAGGGCTGCGGCGAGCGCTCCCCCAACGACGAGTGTCGTGGCCAATGCGAGTTTCTTCATAATCTCCTCCTCTAACGTTCAAACCGAATGACCAGTTTGAATTGAACCTGCAAACCAGGTTGTTGGTTTGCCTCCTGGATGCGTCTCGAGAACGAATCGACTGCGGGTGTGATGTGACTCGAAACTCGAGGTGCGCGAAGTCTATCATCAAAGAAAGCCGCTTTAAAGCGTGTGTCAAAGCTGTTTCAACCGGTCCCAAAATCGGACGATGAACATCCAGGATGGGACGATCTCGAGCCGTGATTTTGCGAGTCTGTCGGCAATCCCTTGCGTGTTCATACTCAAGAGGCCGCGATCCGATTGCACAACCTGGATAACGATTTTCCAGACGAGTTGCTCGAGCCTGGGGTGCGTTTGATGGCTCGGATCGTGCGTCAAGTTCTCGGATGAAAAGTTGAGCAAGACCCGAGGTTCAGAACTCAGGCCGAGGTGGTTGTAACCTCATCCGGTGGCCATTGCTCGAGATCATCCACCAACTTGCCCGGATTCATGATGCCCAAAGGGTCCAAACTGCGTTTGATGCCGCGCATCACCTCGAGTGCCGGGCCATGCTCAAGCGACATGAATTTGCGTTTACCGATGCCAACGCCGTGCTCGCCGGTGGCGGTGCCGCCCAAGCCGATCGCGTGGCGGATTAAGGCCTCGTTGACGGCTCGAGCCTGAGCAGTTTGCATGGTGTCTTGTGGATCGTGCACAATCAAGAGGTGGTAGTTGCCGTCGCCAACATGTCCAACCACGGGCGCGATCAAGTTGTGGTCAGCGAGCAGGGCTTGTGCGAACGCCAAACTTTCGGGCAACCTCGAAATCGGTACGGCCACATCGGTGGAAAACATGTGCTTGCCGGGATAGGCGGCTTTGAGTGCAAACCAGGCGTGATGTCGGGCCTCCCACAGACGGGCGCGTTCGTTCGGGTCGAGGCTGTGCGCGAAACCTTGCCCGCCATGTTCGGCACAGATTTCGGCGGTCAGGTTGGCATCCTCTTGCACGGCGGCCTGGTTGCCATGAAACTCCAGGAACAGGGTTGGCGCTTCGCGCAAGCTCAGACCCTTGTACTGGTTCACGGCACGAATCGCCAAGGCATCGACATACTCCATGCGGGCGACGGGCACACCGGCCTGAATCACGCCCACGGCGCTCGTGACGGCGCTTTGCGCATCTGGGAAGGTCACGACCGCTCCGGCAATGCTGTTCGGCAGGCCAACGAGTTTGATCGTCAGTTCGGTGAACACACCGAGCGTGCCTTCGCTGCCGACGAACAACTGGGTCAGGTCCAGACCGCTCGAGCTTTTGCGGGCCTGCGATCCAGTGCGGATCACCTCGCCATTGGGCAGCACGACCTTGAGGGCCATCACGAAATCTTTGATCGTGCCGTAGCGCACGGCGTTGGTGCCGCTCGCGCCGGTCGCGGCCATGCCGCCGAGACTGGCCTCCGCGCCAGGGTCCACGGGCATGAACAGGCCGTGACCTCGAGCCAGGGCATTCAAACGCGGGTAGGTCAGGCCGGGTTGAACGACCGCCAGCAGATCGTGCGGGCGCAATTCGAGCAGTTGGTTCAAGCCCGAGGTGTCGAGTGAAATTCCACCGAAGCGCGGCAGGGCGTGACCTTCAAGGCTCGAGCCGACACTGAACGGCGTGACGGGCACGCGGTTGCTGTGGGCGTAGCGCATCACGGCGATCACGTCCTCGCGGGATTGGGCGAACACCACCACGTCCGGCATG
This sequence comes from Deinococcales bacterium, assembly GCA_031418155.1. Taxonomy (GTDB): domain Bacteria; phylum Deinococcota; class Deinococci; order Deinococcales; family JAAFIG01; genus JANOWZ01. Next base: position 11,586 of record JANOWZ010000267.1, on the reverse strand, counting down.
AACTGCTGCTCAAAGGCTTCATCTCGTGAATGGGTGAGCAGGTCTGCTTGGCTGCTCGAGACTTGATCTGCGCTGAGCAAACGTGCGAGATCAGCGTGCAATGGCTTGTGCGTCATGGGTCCGAGTGTAGCAAGATCGGCCCATACGCAGGCGGCATGAAAACACCCACCCTCGAGATTCCACATAACCGTTGGGCGGGTGTTTGAGCTAATTTTTAATCGTCGCCGAGGTACTTCTTTTTAACCTCATCGTTCGCGGCGAGTTCTGGGCCGCTGCCGGAAAGTACGATCTCACCGGTTTGCAGCACATATCCACGATGTGCGATACCGAGGGCCATCAATGCGTTCTGTTCGACCAGCAAAATCGTTTTGCCCTGCTTGTTCAAACGGACAATCGAATCGAAAATCGTTTCGACGAACAACGGTGAAAGACCCATGCTCGGTTCGTCCAAGAGAATCATTTCGGGATCGACCATCAAGGCTCGAGCGAACGCCAGCATTTGTTGTTCGCCACCGGAGAGCGTACCGCCGAGTTGCTTTTCGCGTTCTTTGAGGCGTGGAAAAATCTCGTAACCGCTCTGAATGCGTTGTTCGATCACGTCGCGGGATTTGACGGTGAAGCCACCAATCTCGAGGTTTTCGCGCACCGTCAAGCGTGGGAAGATTCGGCGGCCTTCGGGCACGTGCGCCATGCCGAGTTTCATCACGTCATGGGCGGGCATGTTGTTGATTTTTTGGCCTTTGAAGGTTACGTCACCACGTTTGGGTGAACGCAAGCTCGAGACGGTGCGTAGGGTTGTGGATTTTCCAGCTCCGTTGCCACCGATCAGGCAGACGATTTCGCCTTTGTTGACTTTGAAGGTGATGCCTTTGAGTGCGTGAATCTGCCCGTAGTACGTATGAACGTCGTTCAACTCGAGCATTGGGGTGGCTGCATTCGCGGTCATGCGGGGCCTCCTTGATTCTCGACTTTGTTGGCTGCGCCAGCCTCGAGTCCGAACTCTCCGGCGGCAGCACCCTTACCCAAGTACGCTTCGATCACCCGAGGGTTGCTGCGTACTTGCGCGGGGCGACCCTCGGCGATTTTCGTGCCGTAATCCAAAACCGTGATCTCATCGGAGATCGTCATGACCACGCGCATGTCGTGCTCGATCAGAACGACGGTGATGTGTTGTTCGTCACGGAGTCGGCGAATCAAATGCTTGGTCTCTTCAGTCTCGCCGGGATTCATGCCTGCGGTTGGTTCGTCTAACAACACCAATTTCGGATCGGTCGCCAAGGCGCGAGCAATCTCGAGACGGCGTTGTTCACCGTAAGGCAGGTTGCGCGAAAGTTCGTCGCGTTTGTCCCACAGGCCGACAAAATCCAGCAATTCTCGAGCGCGGTCGTTGCCCGCTTTTTCGTCGGCATGGTAGCGCGGCGTGTGAAAAACCGCGTCGATATAACGGGTTTTGGCCCGCGTGTGCCGTCCGACCAGCACGTTCTCGAGGACGGTCATGGCCCCGAAAAGGCGAATGTTCTGGAAGGTTCGGGCGATGCCTTTTTCGACGACTTGATCGGGACGCAATCCGATCAGGGTTGCACCGTTGAAGAGGATGCTGCCACCGTCGGGTTTGTAAATTCCGGTGATCATGTTGAAGAACGTGGTTTTGCCCGCACCGTTTGGACCGATCACCGAGACGATGCTTTTTTCTGGCACTTGGAAGGTCACGTCGTTGACGGCGACCAATCCGCCGAAGACTTTTTTGACGGTTTGCACGTCGAGGATATTCACGCTGGATCAACCTCCTCTTTGGGCGGGGCCGTCAAGCGCCGTGCGGCAGCGATGAGTCCTTGCGGTCGGAAAATCATCATCACGATCAAAATGATGCCGAAGATGAAGCGTTGGTATTTGCTGACCTCGAAGGCGGTCGAGAGCGGCACGCCAGCATTGCGCAAATCGTTGAACAAGGTGCCGAGCGCGGGCAAGATTTGGAAGTTCAGCACACTGACGATAAACGCGCCGAGCAGGGCACCCTGAATCGATCCCAACCCGCCGAGCACAACCATCGCCAGGATGCCGACGCTGGCATCGAAGTTGAAGCTCTCGGGGCTGATGAAGGTTTGCTTGGCGGCGAACAGTGCGCCCATCGCACCGGAGAAGCTCGCGCCGGTGGCGAAAGCGATCAGTTTGGTGCTCAGCAGTGGCACGCCCATCGCCTGCGCTGCAACTTCATCCTCGCGGATGGCGACCCAGGCTCGACCGATTTTTGAGTGGTCCAAACGAATCGTTAAGAGCACTGCGAAGCCGATGATGATGATCACCAAAGCGTACAAAAGCAGCAACTCCCATTTGAACGACTGCTGACCAAAAGATTTCTCGAGCCCATCGGCCACACTGACCAATGGCCTGCCAATCGCCGAGATTCCTTGCGGGCCATTGGTGAAGTTGGTGGGTTTGTCGAGGTTGTTGGCCAACACGCGAATCACTTCGCCGAAGCCGAGCGTCACGACCGCGAGGTAATCGCCTTTGAGTCGCAAGACCGGCAAGCCGAGCAGCACACCGAAGGTTCCCGCAGCAATGACCGCCAGAATCACGAACAAGAACCACCAGTCACCCGCGAGCGGGAAGTGGTTGCCCGCAATGAAATTGTTCGCTTGGCTCGAGCCGAACAAGCCCCAGGTGTAAGCGCCGACGGCGTAGAAGGCGATAAAGCCCAAATCCAGCAATCCGGCGAATCCAACAACGATGTTCAGGCCGAGCGCGAGCGCCGCGTAAATACCGATGTTGATGGCGACATCCAAGTAGAACGTGTTGCCCATGCCAATGATCGGCACGCCAATCGCCAGGACCAGGACCGCGATGGTGATTCGAGCCCAGGTTTGCATCGGCAGTGAGGTGGCGAAAAACGCGGCCCCGGCGAAGGCACTGAACGCCAGCGTATCCAGAATGCCCGAACCTTTGAGCACCGTCAGTTTGAGGATGCCCATGATGATCGTGTAGATCAGCAACGGAATGCCGAAGTCTCGAGTTGGCTTGACGGTATTGGTCATACTTTCTCCGAGACGGCTTTGCCGAGCAACCCGGCAGGTTTGAAGATCAGAATGATGATCAGGATGCCGAAGGCCACGATGTCTTTGTACTCGTTGCCGATCACGTCATTGGTGAACAAGGGCAGGTACGTTCCCGCCAGCGTTTCGATCAATCCGAGCACCACGCCACCAAGCATCGCGCCTGGAATGCTGCCGATCCCACCGAGGACGGCGGCGGTGAAGGATTTGGTTCCCGGCAAGAAGCCCATGAACGGCCAAGCGTTACCGACCTTCATCGCATATAGCACACCGGCCACACCGCCGAGCGCACCGCCAACCAGGAAGGTAATGGTGATGACTCGAGTGACATCAATGCCCATCAAGGAACTGGTGCTGGCGTCTTGGGCCACGGCACGAATGGCCTTGCCGGTGCGGGTGTAGTTGACAAAGTAGTTCAGGCCCCACAACATCAAACCGGCAAAAACGCAAATGGTCAATTGCTGCCAACTCAGGCGAAAAGTCAGGTTTTGAAAGTTTGTCAATTCAGCGGTTGCCTTATTGAATTCCACCAAAAATGCACCTGTCTTCGATGTACCAACCGCAACAAATGCTTTGTCAAAAAACTCAAACGTTGGAAACGGACGATTGTAATTTCCGAACAGGCTTTCAACCAGACGCACCGCATCTTGCAAGAACAAACTCATGCCGAGCGCGGAAATCAATGGCACGAGTTTTGGCGCGTTGCGCAAGCGCAATGGTCGGTAGGCGATGCGTTCAATCGCCACTGCGAGCCCTCCAGCACAGGCAGCCGCCACGATGATCGCAACCAAGAGTTGCAACAACGGGTGCAGACCACTGTTGGGCAGCACGAAGATCAGCATTTCAACACCGACGATGCCGCCGAACATGAAAATTTCCGAGTGGGCGAAATTGATGAACTCGAGCACGCCGTACACCATCGTGTAACCGAGCGCGATCACCGAGTACATCAGGCCGAGCACCAGCCCGTCGATCAGGGTTGGTGGTAAGAGTGAGAGGAGTCCTTCAAGATTCACTTGCTGCCCTCGAGTTTTCTTTTGAATTGGACGCCCGCTCGAGCCTGGGATTGTTGGCTGCGCAGGGTGGATGCCAGAAAGAGTGATTTGATTTTTGCTTGCTTGAGGCTCGAGGTTGATTGCTCGAGTCTCATTACTCGAGTCTCAGTGGTTGAGACTTACTCGAGATTTGCTTTCAAAGAAAGTGGAGGGAGGGTCGCCCCGCCCCCCACTTTTTGCTCAATTCAGTTCAACCTCGAGAATTACTTGGTCTCTGGGGTTGGTGCGGCCACGGTCACGGACTTCACAACTTTGTTGTTTGCGTAGTCTGGCTCTGCCGAGATGATGAAGTACTTGGCGATCGGTTGATCACCACGGTCGTTAAAGGCGATCTTGCCGGTGATGCCGTTGAAGGTCACGCCACGGGCTGCGGCTGCGACTGCTTCACGGGTCGGCATTTTACCGCTGCCATCACGGATGGCTTTGGCGATGGCCTGAATGACCACGCGGCCAGCATCGTAAGCATAGGTTGCGTAGCCTTCGGAATCCTTACCGAACTTGGCCTTGTACTTCGCACCGAACTTCTTGGCTGCTGGCAAGACCGAGATCGGACCGGAGGTTGTGGCGAAATAAACACCCTTCATGTTTTCGCCACCGGCCAAGGCTTGAAGGTCGCTTCCATCCAAACCGTCGCCACCGACGATGGCGGCGGGGATACCCTTCTGACGGATTTGCTTGACCAACGGGCCGCCCTGGTCGTAAGTGCCGCCGTAGAAGATCACGTCTGGCTTGTCAACAACGGCGCGGTTCAAAATGCTCGAGAAGTCACGTTCGGCGGCTTCGATGCCGGTCTCGTAAGAAATCTTGCCACCGGCTGCGGTGACGGTCTTGGCGAAGAACGAGGCGATGCCCGAACCGTAGGCGGTCTTGTCGTTCAAGACGTAGTAGTTCTTGCCCTTGAGCGTTTTGATGGCGAAGTCTGCTGCCGCTGGGCCTTGCACGTCGTCACGACCACAGACGCGGTTGGTGACTTTGGCAGTGCTTTTGCGATCTGTGATCAATGGGTTGGTGTTGGCTGGGCTGACCATGACCAAACCGACCTTGGCGTAAACCTCGCTCGAGGGGATCGCCACGCCGGAGTTCAGGTGTCCGACCACGCCGAGAATTTCAGCGTCGTTGATGATCTTGTTGGCGTTGGCTGCGCCAACGTCTGGCTTGGCCTGATCGTCATAAGCCTCGTAAGTGAAGTCGTAGCCTTGCGCAGTGACGGTCTTGCCGAACTCTTCCATGGCGATGGTGACACCATTCTTGACGCCTTCACCCTGCTTGGATTGACCGCCGGAAAGTGGTGACTGCGAAACGAGCTTGATTTTGCCTTTCATGGCGGCGTTGGCGGCAACCAAGGTGGTGGCGGCGAGTGCGAGGGTCAACAACACGATGCTTTTTTTCATGGGCCTCCCAAATCGACTGAACCGAACTGCATTGAAGAGAGTGTTGAAACGGGTGTTGAAACCAGGAACGAAAATGCGACTTGGTAAGAATCCTCAATCAAAATGTGTTTGCCAAATGTGTTCGCAAAATATGTTCGCCAACCAAATTTTTTGTCGTCATCTTGTCTGATGGTGAATGCAACTTGACGCTTGCAATGATTCACTGACCCATGAATTCCCTCGAGCTACAGCGACTCGAGCAGATACCCCTGAGAGCCATCTCGAGCGACTAGTCGTACATGTGCCAGTACGCCAACTCTTGCGTGTTCATGGCGCGACGATAATGGATCGCCACGGAATCGAATTTCAGGTGCAGCTCATCGGCGAGATCGAAAGGAACCTGCTCGGGACGTTGTGACTCAACAATCCGCTTGTCCTGCCCGAAAATCGTGTCCTCGAATTCCTGCAAAACCGTATCGGGCTGATCCAGGTCGTAATTGCGTCCAATGATGCAGTACCCCCTTGAGCGGTCCTTGGCAATCGGCTGCGAGACGAAGAAATAGACCATGCCTTTCGTGCCGCCCCAACCGAGGCGCAAGACGATGGTGTAAGGCAGGTGCAACTGGTAGCTGCTGCGCCGTTCGGGTTTGACCACCTCGTCGTTGGCGAAGACTGGAAATTCGTCGGTGTTGCTGGCTTCGGGACGCACCACGTCGTAGTACAGAACATGGTCACGTGTTTCAACCGTGTAATCCGGCACGACCGGGCGCTCGGGATCACCGAGCAGACCGGGATGCACCCACGGAAAATGGCCGAAATCCGTGAAGTTCTCGACCTGTCTTGAGGCGTCGCTGTTCCAGTCGAACGGTCCAGTGTTGACCAGTTTCCAATCGCCGTTTTCAAACTCGGGGATTTCCGCCAACGGGTACGCCGGTTCATTGCCCAGGCAGACCCAGATCAGGCCGTAACGTTCCTGACAGGCGTAAACCGTCGTTCTGGCCTTGGTGGGAATCGTGATGTTTTTCGATTGCGGAATGTGCACGCAATCGCCCGCCGTGTTGTACTCCCAGGCGTGGTACGGGCAGACGATGCAGTCCCCTTTGACCCAGCCGAGCGACAGGGCCGTGCCACGGTGAATGCACAGGTCTTTCATGGCGTGGGCCTTGCCGCTCGTATCGCGCCAGATCACCAGCAGTTCGTCGAGCAGCTTGACCGAATGGGGCGCATCGGCGGGGACTTCGTGGCCGTAAGCGACGGGGTGCCAGCAATCCAATAGTTTCGCGGGAAAAGTCATGGGTCGGCCTCCAAGGGTAAAAATGTTTAGGGAAGGTTAACACCACGAAGATTGTAAAAGGTGAAACTGTCCAACTATTTTGGACACAACATCCAGGACGTGCCTTTCTCACTGTACTTGCCAGCCGGACCTCATAAAAATTGGTGGTGGCCAAAGGGCATGGACGGTATTTGCGAATGCTCGAGGTGCTCGCCAAAATAGATCTACAGATCCTTGATGATTGAGGGCTCGAGCCTCCCAGTGCGGAACAAATCGCCCAAGAAATTGGCAAACAGCGCAACCCGCTCGAGTTTGACCACCAGCGTTTCAACCTCGAGCATTTCAGCACAATGCTCGAGCAATGCCGATTTGCCAATCCCACCACGCCCGAGGACTAGCGTACTGCGTTGCTTGCGAACATGCTCGAGCAGGGTTTACGTTTCGGATTCTCGAGCGCTGAAAGCTGGCATTCCGTCAGGATAAAGCGTGAGGCTCGAGTGCTACAAAGTGCGCATATCTTGATGCAAACATCGAGTATTCAACCCATCGTTTTGAAGCACCGTACAAGTAATGGTCGAAGTTGGCCGCAGTATCTTTGAGCAACTTCTCGAGTTCACTTCGGGGCACACACGGACAAAGCTCGAAGTGAGTCTTTTACACGAATTGGACTGGACGCGGAGCACGACCGCCAGCAGCACCTACAGCATTTGAGACCTGAGGGGTGGCGATCGCTTCAAGTCAGGCTGGAGGGATCGAAACGGCGAATGCGCTTTTCGACCGCAAGGGTGTTCAGTTAAATTGTCTTCCACCATCAACAATCAAGGTCTGACCGGTGATGAACTCACTCGCACTCGAGGCCAGGAACAATGCTGCACCGACCACATCCTCGGGTTGTTGAGATCGTTTGAGCGCCCCTCGGGTCACGCCGTAACTTTCGGCATTTTCAATCAAACCAAGGCTCGCATCGGTCAGGGTGAAACCGGGTGCTATCGCATTGACCGTGATGCCATCATCGCCAGCCTCTCGAGCCATCGCACGGGTCAGCGCAATCACACCGCCTTTTGAGGCCACGTAATGCGCCCAGTTCGGTGAACCGCTGTGAACGGTGGCGCTCGAGATGTTGATGATCTTTCCTGTGCCAGATGCTTTCAGATGCGCGTAGACGGCTTTGGCGCACAGCCACGGCCCTTTGAGGTTGACGTTCATCACGCGATCCCAGGCGGCGACCTCGAGTTCAAAAAACGGTTTGCGTTCAAGCCCTGCGTAAATCGAGGCGTTGTTGACCAGCACATCGATCCCGCCAAACTCGAGCGCGACTTTTTCTGCCATTGCACGGGTGGAGGTTTCATCGCTGACATCGACGTGCAATCCAATCGCCCGTCCACCCCGAACTTGAATCAATGCCGCCGTTTCGAGCGCACCGGATTCGTTGATGTCGGCAGCGGCAACATTCGCGCCAGCATCGGCAAAGGCCAACGCGAAGACGCGCCCCAATCCGCCCGCCGCGCCCGTGATGATCACAACTTTCCCCTCGAATGATTGCATCATGCGTTCTCCTTCAAAGTGGTTCGGGTTTGCGAAAGCGTCTCTCGAGCGAGTTCTGAGCCGTGATCGGTCAAAAACCATTCGGGAATTTTTGCTTCAACATACGCCAAGAAATCTGTTGCGCTCATGCCCATCCAACCACGGCAGATTGTCACGCCCTCGAGTCCAAAACGCCAGAGTTTGTCCGCGTCTTTGACAATGGCATCTTCGAGTGAAACTGCCTGTTTGCGTGAATCGTGACCATCAATGATCTCAAGAACCTGCTCAAGTTTCAGCGCATCAAACCCGAGCGAAGTCAGCATCTTTCGAGCCATCTTCACGCCCTCAATCTCGTGCAAGCGTGTGACTTCCGGCTGCCAGCCTTTGGGAGCGTCCGCTAAACCTTGATGGTGCGTTTCCTCCGGCACTCGAGCGTAACCCATGTCATGCAAGAGGATTGCGGGAAGCACGATATCAGCGTCCGCCTGCGGGTGAAACTTGAGCAATCGTTTGGCGAAGGCGAACGCCTGAGGCATGTGAACCTCGCCCGAGCGCGTCTGCCAAAAAGGTTCAGCCAGTTCGTAAATCGTTTCGATCTGAACTGAGTCAATCATGACAGGTAAACCGTTTTCAACTCGAGGTAATCCTCAAGCCCATAACGTCCCTTTTCGCGTCCAATACCGGATTGTTTCACGCCGCCGAACGGTGCGAGTTGGCTCGAGCGTTGAATGTCATTGACCCAAACGCTGCCCGCCTCGAGTTCTTCAGCAATTCGCCAGCCGAGGGTTTGGTCTTTGGTGAACACAAACGCTGCCAGACCATAGACGGAATCGTTGGCGAGACCGATGGCCGTCTCGAGGTCAGCGAATGGCATCACGCCGAGGACTGGCCCGAAGGTTTCTTCCGTCATGATTTTCATCGAGTGCGACGTGTCGGATAAAACCGTCGGTGGCAGGAAAATACCAGCATCAAAAATTCCACCGGTCAACCTCGAGCCACCGGTGACAAGCGTTGCGCCATGCTCGAGCGCGTCCTTGATGTGCAATTCACTGACCCGAGCGATTCGCGCGTCGATCATCGGTCCCATCGTGCAACCAGCCTCGAGCGGATCTCCGACCTTGATTTGCGAAACAAAATGCTCGAGTCGTTCCAGGAATTTCTGGTAAATCGTTTGATGCACATAGACGCGATTGACGCGGTAACAAAACTGTCCGCTGTTGAAAAACGAATGTCGCGCAATTGCGCTTGCGGCCCGTTCGACATCGGCATCCTCGAGCACGAGCGCCGGACACTGACCACCCAACTCGAGGGTCACACTTTTGAGGGTCTGCATGGCGAGTTGTGCAATTTTGATTCCGGTCGCACTCGATCCGGTGAACGCAACCTTGCGCGGAATCGAATGCCCAACCAAAGCTGCACCGAGCGCCGCGCCACCCGTGACGACATTGAAGACACCTGCGGGAAAACCCGCCTCGAGAAAGAGTTCCGCCAGTTTCAAGGTCGTGATTGGCGTGTCTTCTGCGGGTTTGGCAACCACAGTACAGCCCGCGACCAGTGCCGCACCGAGCTTAAACGTCAACAGCGTAATCGGGTAATTGAACGGCGCAATCGCAATCACCACGCCGATGGGTTGACGCACCACTAGGGTTCTCGAGCCTGCTGTACTCGGCAGGATTTCGTCGCACAAACGCAGGGCTTCCTCGGCGTAAACCTCGAGCAATTCGGCAGAACGTTCAATCTCGGTTTTGGCGGCAGCCAGCGGACGGCCCAACTCGAGCGTCAGCGACAAGGCGAGTTCATCGGCTCGAGATCGCATCAGGGCGGCGGCGCGACGTTGTAGGCTCACCCGCTCGAGCACGCTGGTTTTTCGCCACGATTTGAACTCAGTTGCAGCCGAGCGGATGGCCCGATCAGCGTCTTCAGCGTTACCCAGCGGAACCGTCTCGAGGAATGTACCTGTTGCCGGATTGCGTACTTCGATGCGTTCATTCCCGCTCGAGGGAGTCCATTGGTTGTCGATCCAGAATTCCATTCTTGCTCCTGCACTTGGGCGAGGCAAGCTTCGCCCCTACGGTTCTATGATTCGTTTAAGACAGCCAATTTCAAGATGGCTCGAGATTCTTGCAAACTCGCTCGAGCTATTTTCACGGCAGATTGTGTGAACAACTGACCTTCGATTTCTTGCTCGAGTCGCACGGCGTACTGTGCGGGTGTCATCTTGAACCATTCGCAGGCCACGGCAATACCGGTGACGGTGAAGCGCCAGAGTTTATCAGCATCTTTGACCAGTTGATCCTCGAGCGAGATTGCAGTTTTGCGCGTGTCATGACCGTCAATGATCTTGACGATGTGCTCGATGATTGCCGGATCGTACTCGAGTTGTGTCAGGATTTCTCGAGCGATTCGCGCACCCTCTTTTTCGTGCTGAATCCGCACATCAGATTCCATCATGTTTGGGCCGAAACCCTGCTCGAACATTTCGTGTTGATCGACCACCGCCCAACCCAGATCGTGCAACAAAATACCCAGCAGCACCACGTCACGGTTTGCCTGTGCGTGATCCTCGAGCAAGTGTTCTGCGGCTTTGAACGACAGTGGAATGTGAACATCGTTTTTTCTCGAGCGCATGTACGGCAGGCTGGCCCGCCAAACGTTCTCGTATTCAATGGTCAAATCTACAGTGCCCATTGGAACTCCAAACTGAGGCTCGAGGGGCGAACGAATCCGCCCCCAAAACCCGTGGTGATGACGAGCCTCAAGCCAGGATCGTGACGGTGCCGTTCGTGCCATCGACCCGAATGCGATCACCGGTTTTGATGTTGGTGCTGGCGCTGCCCGTGCCGGTCACGGCGGGCAGACCATACTCGCGGCAGACAATCGCAGCGTGCGACATCATGCCACCGATGTCAGTGACGGTCGCTTTGATTCTCGAGAAGACCGGAGCCCAACTTGGCGCGGTGACTTGCGTGACCAGAATCTCACCGTCTTGAACTTGATCGAGGTCATCGGCGTTGAAGATCACTCGAGCGTTGCCCTCGACCAAGCCGGGACTGGCCGCCATGCCGGAAAGCTTGTCGCTGGTGGCGCTGCCCTCGAGCCATTTGCCGACGCTTTCGCTGGTGATGCCCCAGAGCATGATCGTGAACGGCTCGGTGACGACGGCGGGCGGTTCATTCATGGCGGGCAAGGGGCGTTTAGTGGCAAGCGCGGCAATGATTTTTTTGCGGCGCGGAATTTCTTTGGCCCAATGCGTCGGTCCAATCGCGTCGGCTCCGACGGCCCAGCCGTTGCCGTAATCGAAGAGCGCAACATTG
>JANOWZ010000266.1:0-7355 GCA_031418155.1 Deinococcales bacterium | reverse complement strand
CAACGGTGCTACCGCGTTTACGGGCGTTGCTGGTGCTGGACAATCTTGCTGGACATAAAACGCCTTCGCTGATGTTGTGGTTGGTAGATCATGGGGTGATGCCGGTATTCACTCCGTTGGGTGGGAGTTGGTTAAACATGGCGGAAAGTATTCAGCGGATTATTGTTCGTCGGGCATTGGATGGATCAGACCTCGAGTCACCAGAAGCAGTAATCTCTGCGTTGGAGGCGACAGTGCGTGGTTGGAATCGAGCGCCAACACCGTTCGTGTGGGGTGGGAAGCGAAGGTTGCGACGTGAGCGTGCTCGAGCGCGACGGTTGGGTGGTTCTGGAGCGACGGTTCGGGTGACTGGTTTGAAAAGCGATGCGCACAGCAAGTGACCCACTAAGCAGAAGCGGCGGGCATCTTGTTCCTTAAATCAGTGTTTCGATGTGCTGGAAGAGGCTCAGGTGTAATCCCAGTACCAGCCGGGATGCGGAAAGGTATCTGACTTGAAATCCTGATCGTAACGTTCGGTACAACCTGTTTTGTCAGGGGTTATGCATATGGACAATTTTCAGGGAATGCAGTGTCGATTCTGTCTCGAGGGAAGGGCGAACACTTCTTGACCATGAGACGCACCTTCTTGATCCTAACCATGCACCTGCGGGCAGGATCGCTTCGGGCATGGTCGCAGGGTTCGCCCCTACGCAAAACGTTGTCTGGTAGGGGTGAACTCCATGTTCGCCCAGATTCAGCGTCGATTTAGAAACAAGATTCTCGGGCCTCTAAAGCCATATGCGTAACCCCTGCCTGTTTGTCAATCGGCTCGAGTTGTGAAACCAACAGGTCGTAGGATTCAAAGATCAGTTTTGCAAAAGGATCATTCTCGAGTTGCCATGACAAGTATTGGATGGCTTGAACGCCATTTCTGACGTACAACTCATAGGCTCGAGAATTCGCTGCATGTTCAACGTTTGGAACGTCTCGGGCCAATGAAAGTCCAATGGTTGGGAATGGCATTTGCCAGTTGATGCTTGGATGCGTGTCAGGCAGCCATGAACCACGCTCTGATCCTTGATTGATCCGAGCTTGATTTCCACGTTTGGCCAACCGGTTTTGCTCGAGTGGTCGGTTTGATTCCAGATGCAATGACGCAGGACAGGTGCGAAGAAGTTTTCTCTTTGTTTATCGTGTCATCCGAGTACACAATGATTGATTCGACTTTGCCAAACGGGTTGCTTTGAAGCGCAATGCGTAAGCTTTGCTCAAACCATCCGTGATCGTCAACTTCCTTGGGTGGTACATGCACGTGAGGTCCAGCGATCAATTTCCAACCAATGCGTTTTCGTTTTCTGAACAGGCGATTGAATTCATTCAACGTGGAATGCTGGGCACATCATCATCGGTGATCGGTGCGAGGGCGGTGCGCATCACAAAGAACCGTCCTCGCGCTGAATTCTTGTGCACGTAACGCTCGAACAAGGCACGCATCTCGAGTTGCAAGGCCAGGGCATCCTCAGGCGCGAGCTTGACGGCAGAACTGTCCGACCAGGTTGGTGCGGTGTTTGCCGTTGTTGGTGTTGCAGGTTTGCCGGGAAAACTCCCCTGTCGTTTGCGGATACCGCCGTGGGCACGGTAAATAAAAACCCCTTCGTCGCGCATGGCGTCTCTGGCGACACTGGCCAGGCCGTTCGCCAGCAACTGCCGCCAGAAGTCATCCTGCTCGAGCCATTCGCCCTCAAAATCTGTATTGGGCAGGATCGAGAAGGGCACGAAGAACCGTGCTGCGATGGCCCGGTAATGGTTGATCGCTTTGCCTGCCCGCCGGGTCGTCCGGGTCACGTGCAGCAGGCCGTGCGCCTCGAGCCGTTTGACCCGTCGGTACATCGTCAGGGCGTTCACGCCGAGCGTGCGGGCCGCCTCGCTGACCGTGACCTCGTGCTCGAGGAATGGGTGCAGGAACCTCGACTTGTGCGGGTCGTCGAGGATGCGGGCCGCTTCGGGGTGCTCGATCACGTGCCAGTCGCAATCTTCAGTTTGGTCGTGCATTTGAAAGCAGCTTAGCCGCAAACTGTGGCGGGGGTATCAAATGCGAGGTCGTGTTCGCTGGGTGGTGACGGTGATGTGGGTGGTTTTGATCGGTTCGAGTCTGTCGCAGGTCGGTGTTTCGGTGCAGGATTTCACAGTTCAGGATTTCACAGTGCTACTCGAAGGCTTTCAGACCCAGGCGAAACTCACCGTGCCTTCAGGCAAAACTGGTCCCTTTGCGACCGTGCTGCTGTTGCACGCTGGCTACCCGTCGGACATGGATGCGAGCTTCTTGGAGAACGGCAGCGTGATCTCGAAGAACTTCAAGCTGATCTCCGATGTCTTGTCTGCCCAGGGATTTGCGGTGGCCCGCTACAACAAACGTTTCGTGACCAGCGCAACCCTGGTGGATCAAGTGCGTTACGACCGGCTCCGCATCAAGGATTTTGTGGCCGATGCCCGTGCGGTGCTCGAGGTGTTGCGCACCAACCGGACGGTCGATGCAAGACGGGTTTTTGTGCTCGGCTGGAGCGAAGGGGCCTTGGTCGCCACCCGGCTCGCACTCGAGGGGGCTGACTTGCGTGGGCTGGTGCTGATCGGAGCACCGGTGCTGATTCAGGGTCAGGATTCGGGTTTGCTCGAGCAGGCCGCTCGGTTGCGATTGCCGGTGTTCGTCTTGCAGGGCCTGCTGGATGCGATCACACCGCCCGAGCAGACGAAACGGCTCGAGGCGGCACTGGTCAAGACGGATCTCACCCTCAAGTATTATCCCGGACTCGGGCATGGGCTCGGACCGTTGGCCGAGCCGCTCAACTCCGAGTTCGCCCCGACGGACCGGCAACCACTTGAAGATTTGACGGTTTGGCTGAACCGCATTGGTCAATGATGTTAACCAGGTTGGGCTTCACTGGTGCTTGATGTTCGGATGCTCTGGGGTTTGCCCCTCAAGTGCCGGGTGCTGGCGCGACAATAAAAAAGCCGCCTTCTCGGGCGGTTGATTTTTAAAGTATAGCACGGTTTGCGTTATTCAGCGGTATTATGTATTTGATTCTGTCTGGAACGGTGTTTTCTTGAGGTGGATACCTTGCTTTGTGTTTCTCGAGTCCTGTTCAATGGGCCTCGTCCGTCGTGGCTTGCTTCGCCAGGTAATGCCTGGTCAACGTCTCCTTGGAAAGCAAACCGTACAACTCGCTGAAGCGCTTGAACAACTCGTGCCGTTCGCACGCAAAGACTGGATTCAATTGACCCAGTTGTCCTCGACAAAGACGGTATGCCTGAATGGTGCGACTGTCCGTGACCATGAAGAAATCGCATTGCGTTCACAGGCTGTAACTGCGACTACGTTGTGTAGGTCTCGGGCTTGCGTCATGGTTTTCCCGAAAAGAATTGTGCCTGGTAGTCCGTCATTTGGTTTGAGTCTAAAACTTGGGTTGGCGGTATGCTTGGTCAGTCTTGGTCTTTCGTGCAATCCTTCGGTCTGCGGCCTCTCAAGCTCCAGCACTCCAAACTCTCACCAAAACCGTTCGGGGTTTGATCGCCTCCGGGTTTAACACTGGGTTCGTTCGGGCTTTGTAGCGTCCCCCTAATCACGAATTTCACCACCGTCTTGCACCACCGCTTCGTTCCGGAACCTGCGTAATATTTTTGTTTGGTCTTGACGCTGCCTTGAGCACGCGGTTGAGGCTGACGCGAGGACCGTGCAGGAATGGTGGGTTGTCGAAACGCAACGAAACCAATTCGTATTGGTCAACGAATTGAGATTGATCAACCCTCGCATCATTCGTCTGCCTCGCCCGTATTGTCTCTACCCTGCGTTT
Organism: Deinococcales bacterium; assembly: GCA_031418155.1. Classification (GTDB taxonomy): domain Bacteria; phylum Deinococcota; class Deinococci; order Deinococcales; family JAAFIG01; genus JANOWZ01. Next base: position 3,528 of record JANOWZ010000266.1, on the reverse strand, counting down.
GGAAGTGACAAGGAGAGGTGCATGGGTGTCAGCGCGTCCAGAAAGTCTCTCGAGTCGAAGACCTCGTCAGGTGACAGCACGCCGTGATGCTGTGGGTCACGGATCAAAGGCAGCGCAGCCTCGACTACCAGCGGAGCGGTGACCGCGTAAATGTCACGGCCAGCCGCCTGAACACGGCGTTCGTCGGAGCCGTTAGGGACGATCACATCAATCACGAAACGCTGTGCTGACCGGCCCGAGGCATAGGCTGCCACCGGTGGGGGTGTCGCTGGATCGTGGAGGTCCTCGAGTGGGGTGCGATTCATGAAGGTGGTCATGTTTCTCGCAGCGATGTGGTGGGCGATAAGCACGGTCTCGGCGAGCGGGACTGCCACAACCTCCTGCGAGCCAAACGGCGCGGGGAACAACCAATCCCGGCTGGGCATCGATTCAGGCAATGGCACCAGTTGACCATCTCGCACGATTAGCCGTGCGGTAATGTTACGGCGACCGGTTTCTCGAGTCCCAGCCGTGGGATGCCAACTATCAAGCGCAACCGCGATCTCAATTGAATCGGGTGTTAACCAATCGCCGCAGGCGACGGTCGTGAGCAGGTCGCCGAGTCCGCCATAGAACGCCATTGCTGGCATGATGGCAACGCCTGACGCTCGCGCTGCGGCATCGCGTTCGGCGCGAATTCGCAACACCGTGGATTGCTCTGCCGTCACATCGAGATCGGGAACACCTGCGCGGATGGCAGCGTCGATTACCGGCAATGCCGTGTCAAAAAATGGCCCAGCGCAGTTGATGATCGCCCCTGTGCCGCCCACTGCTGCGTCAATGCTCGCCGCGTCATCGGTCTTTGCGACTCGAGTTGTAGCGGCAGGATGACACGCAACCAACCGATTGCCGTCACGCCCGATCAGGATGGATTGAATTCCTCGAGCCGCAAGTTCGGCGGCGACGAAACGACCTGTGTGTCCAGTCGCATCGAAGACGGCCACAGGTTTTGAGTTGTTCATGTTGTTCCCTCCGCCGGGTTTGAAATCACGGTTCAGAAACCTCGAGTGTTCGTTGGATGTCTATAGAGCCCATTTGGTATCTGTTCAACCTGCCGCCAACCGTTTCAGCATCAACCGGACGAAACAAAGGTCAATCTTGCTCTTCGCGTGATCCAACGTTCGTTCAAAATTCTTCACCAAACTCTTGCACCGATCCATTCTTGCTCACAAGACAGCACCTGTCTTGACCCTAAACCAGCACCTTCGGGCTTGGGTCGCTTCTTGGCCCCACACCAGCACCTCACGGGCTTGGGCCGCTGACGGGCTGTTCGCGCTTCCTCTTCTGTTTCTTTCCTCTATCTCTCAAACCGCTTTGGTCGGAAACGGAAAGACCGCGCCCGTCTCGAGGTCATGTCCAATCCAAACGTTCACGCCGTACAAGCTGCGCAGGAAATCGGGTTGCAGGACTTCGAGCGGTGGTCCATCGGCAAGCACGCTCGAGATTTGATCGGCTTGAGTGCCGAGTGCAATCACCCGATCCACCCGTGAGGCATACGGCAAATCGTGCGCGACCAGAAGCACGCTCGCACCGTTCCTGGCTCGAGCTTCGAGCGTTTCGAGCAGGCGCATTTGGTATCTGGGATCGAGGCCGGAGAGCGGTTCGTCCAACAGCAAAACCGGCGTTTCTCGAGCGAGCGTCATCGCCAACCAAGCGCGTCGCGCCTCTCCGGTTGAGAGTCGGGTGATCGGCACAAACTCGAGTGATTCGAGTTCCATCGCCTGAATTGCAGCGACCCGGGCTTCTGATTTCGGATTGGCCTGATCGATCAATTCGGCAACCGTGAGTGGAAACGGAACGCTGGTGCTCGCGGGCAGAAACGCAATTCGCCTCGAGAGTTGCGGCTTGGAAAAACCGCTGATGGGTTTTCCCTCAAGCCAGATTTCGCCTGCGCCATCCTCGAGATTTCGCAAACCTGCGAGCGCCGCCAGCAAGGTGCTTTTGCCCGAACCATTCGGCCCGATGATTGCCGCGACCTGACCGGATTGCAACGCCAAAGAAACATTCTCGAGCACCACCCGAGTGCCACGTTTCAAGCGCAAACCTCGAGCCTCGAGCATGTTCATTGCGCCCTCCGGCTTAGGAAAATCATGTACACGCCACCCGCCAAAGTCGTGAACGCCCCGGCAGGAATTTCATTCGGCGCGAGCAGCACGCGCCCGAGCAGATCTGATAAGCCAACCAAAATCATGCCGATCAGACACGCGGCGGGCAGCAACCGTCGGTAATCCGTGCCGAACAAACCTCGAGCCAGACCAGCGGCAAGCAGACCGACAAAGCCGAGCAAGCCGCTCGTACCGACCGACACACCGGTCAGAATCGCAGCGAGCACCATCAGGCCATTGCGAGCCACTCGAGCGTTCAAGCCCAAGTTCTCGGCCAGGTCATCGCCGAGTTGCACGAGGTTCGCGGTGCGACCCATCAGCAAGGAAATGATTATTGCGGGCAAGGCCAACCATGCGATGCTCGAGATTTGCGGCCAGCCCTGCGCGTAGAAACCACCGACGACCCAGCCGATCACATTCGCACTGCTCGGAGAACTCGAGAGTGCCAGCAGCAACGCGAGGCCCGCCAAACTGATCGCCGCCAGCGAGACACCAACCAAAGCGCGACGTTCGCTCGAGGCATCCTGCGACAAACTCGAGACGAGGAAGACCGCCTGCAATGCGCCCACACAGGCCAGGATTGGGGCTCCAAAGCCCGCGTAACCCATCGTCGGCAACAAGACCGCCCCGAGCGCCGCAAAGCCCGCCAAACCCAGCAGGTAAGGATCGGCCAAACTGGTGCGAAAACTTGATTGCAACAATGGCCCCGCCAACCCGAGCGCCGCGCCGACCAGCAAGCTCAGCAAGACTCGAGGCAAACGAACTTGCGACAAGATTTGTGTGAACGTCGGATCGGCCCGACCCGACAGCCAGCGCATCAAGCCCTCGAGCGAAATTGGGTACGAACCAACCGTCAACGCAATCAAAATCACCACGACCAGCAACCCGACCAGCAAACCGAACCACCCGATCAACGACGAACGCTCGAGCGGACGAACAGAACGTGTTGGTTCGAGCGTTTCGGGCATTACTTTTTAGGATACAGCAGGGGCAGCAGTTGCTCGAGCGAGCTGGTGGCTCGAGGGCCGGGTGCGGTCACGAATGGTTCGGCATCCAAGAGGTGAACTCGAGCGTTTTTGACGGCGTTCAAGGCTTGGTACGCGGGTTGTGATTCGAGTTTCTCGAGCGGGCTTGGAGCGAATCCACCTTGGGCGGTGCGTGGGCGGAAGGCGAGGATCACATCGGGATTGCTAGCAACGATTTGCTCGAGCGACAGCACGACAAATCCGGGTTGGCGCGGGTCGGCGCTGGGCGTGCCTTTGGCAATGTTGATGCCGCCTAGTTTTTCGATCAGGTCGCCAATGTACGTTTCGTCTGTCGTCGAAAAGCTCTGTCCGCCCGCCGCAAGGAGCGCGAGGACTTTGGGTTTGCTGGCGGTTTTTGG